>NZ_SPGT01000012.1:53203-109466 GCF_005845155.1 Clostridium sp. BSD2780061688st1 H5
TGCAGTGAAATTTTTGAAGGACGATGACCTGGAAGCAATAAAGGAGGCGATTGCCATGACAAAACTTGGACAGATGATATGGGATGACGCCATAGAGAAAGGGCGCGAGGAGTGGACGCGGATTGGAAGGCAGCAGGGTGAGGCCATTGGGCGGCAACAGGCATCCGACCGCTACAGCAGACTGATTCTTATTCTAAATAGGGAGAAAAAGGAAGATCAGATCATAAAAGCTGCATCCGACTCTGCGTACAGAGAGGAGCTTTATCAGAAATATGGGATCTGACCTGGTCATATGGATGAGCGCTGATATAGCCGTTGATTGCATCAAGAAAGGAGGACATCATTCCCCTGCTCCCCTCTCCCCTGATGGGAGGCAGTCTCAGACAGAAGGATCGGATCCTGCAGGCTATTCAGCTCTTGCGGGCAGCCGAGAGCTCCTTTGATCCGGAGGAGATCCAGAAAATGGAAGCGATACTCTACGCTTTCGCAGTGAAATTTTTGAAGGACGATGACCTGGAAGCAATAAAGGAGGCGATTGCCATGACAAAACTTGGACAGATGATATGGGATGACGCCATAGAGAAAGGGCGCGAGGAGTGGACGCGGATTGGAAGGCAGCAGGCATCTGACCGCTACAGCAAGCTGATCCTTATTCTAAACAAAGAGAAAAAAGAAGATCAGATCATAAAGGCTGCATCCGACTCTGCGTACAGAGCGGAGCTTTATCAGAAATATGGGATCTGACCTGAACACCTGGATGAACGAATGGCCAGGCTCTGACCCAGCCGTTGATTTCAATCTGTCTTTTTGATATAATTCCTTCGACGAAAGACATCATCTCCTCTGTACAAATTTCTGTGCAGGGAGTACAAAGGATAAGGAGGTTTCTATTATGATACAGTTCAGACCACAGGGCGTCTGTTCACAGCTCATCAATGTAGAGCTGGACGGCGACACCATCAAATCCGTAGAATTTGTAGGCGGATGCGCCGGAAACACCCAGGGAGTTGCCCGGCTTGTGGAGGGCATGAATGTGGACGAGGCCATCTCCCGCATCGAGGGCATCCAGTGCGGCTTCAAACCCACATCCTGTCCAGACCAGCTTGCCAAGGCTCTCCGCATGGCAAAGGCACAGGAGAACTAATGCGAAAGCACTAAATTGGAAAGAGAGGGCCCGCCGCCACTCTTACTTGTGGCAGCGCCCTCTCTTTCGTTTAGTTTTTTCTTTTTTGTGTGCGTTCTCTTATGTCCCGCCAAGTTGCTGTATCTGCTGCCTCACGACGTCTTTAGCCCTTTCGGGCCTGTATGACGGCTTCTCAATGTAAGGAAAAAATAAATTGTTATTTGATTATTGTTTCCAGGTGCGCCACGAAGCAGCAGATACAGCAGCTCGGCGGGATGGTTTGGTGCCCATTTGGGCTTTTCGATCAAACGATCGATTTTAAAATGTTCTCTTGGCTTGGTTTTTTAATTATTTCTTTTTGTTTTTTAGTCTTCTTCGGACACTTCAATATAAAGGCCATTAGTGTAAGAACTACTCATGTCATTCCCTGCCGAATGGATACAGCGAACTCTGTAATACCAATCACCTTCTACTTCCAGCATCTTGCTTGTGCTAACAGCATAAGTGTTTGTATTCTCTTTGTGCCAGGTATCGACATAATGCCAGGTATCGTTTTCATCTTTCGCTCTTTCCACCATAACAGTTACTTGAACAGATTCCACTTCATGCTGTGCAATAGTCGTTCCACCTGCATAGATTTTTCCATTGCCTATATCCCTAAGCTTGGAATACCCTGCCTGCAGATCCACACCTCTGGTCACTGCGCCCGCAATACCTGTAGATTCATCTTCGCATGTCAGGTATGAGCCGTCTAACATAGGCTTGCTTTCATTTGCATTTGTTGGGAATTCTGCCATTATTGTAAGGCCCATCATCAACATAGCTGCGAAGCATACAGATATCAGTCTCTTTTTCAAAAAATGTCCCTCCTTTTCCTTGTTCTGCTTTTCTTTCCGTATAATAAGACACATAACTTCGCAAAAACTGACGGCTTTTTTACAAAAAATGCAAATTATTTAAAATTTCTTCCATTTCTTTTTTTGTCATGATACCCGTAAGTTGATAATGAACATCTTTATAGTCAAAGCTTGAAACATATTTATTTTCTTCTGTTTCTCTAAATTTATATTCTTTTATTGAAACCTTTACTTTTTCCAAGCTATATGGGTATTCGTTTAATAATATATCCTCAACATCAAACCCCCACACTTCATCTGTTTGCGCACAACTAATTACATAAGAAACTATTTCTTCGTTCTTCCGATATAGTAGTAACGCTGTCCCCAGTTGTCCATCAATCTCTGCTGAAACAAACTCTATCTCTGTAGAACTATTCACCAATCTAACTGGATCAATTCCTAGTTGATCCTTTATTTCTTGATAAGCTTTCTCTTCGCTGCTTTCACCTGACTTTAAGGTTTCGTTATCATCAGACTCCACCTGCGTCATCTCCCTGCTCCCCACCACCTGCTGCAGCACCTCCATCACCCTATCCGGTCCGCCGACACCTGTGATCCCCACAGCAGCCACAATGACGAACACTGCCGCAACACCGGCCAGGCGCTTGAAGAAGCGCTTTTTCCCATGCCTGGATCCGGATTTGGAATCGACTGTGTTTTTCCTCTCCAGGGCCTTCTCCTTCTGGATCTGCCGCCCAAGACGCAGCGCCTCCAGATCCTCCGGAGACAGTCTGCGCACAGCCTGCTGCCGCTCATACTCCTCTATTTTTTCGTACAGCTTATCCTTAGCGCTGTCGTCAGGGGACAGCCCGGCAATCTCGGGATTATTTTCCAGTTCCTCTTCAATCTGCTCAGCTTCTCTGCGCATCTGCTTTTCCAGGAGAGCCTTGAACTGCTCTTCCTCTCTCTGCTCCTCGCAGGACTGTTCATTATTAGAATATTCTCTCATCGGCCACCTCTCTGACTATTTCTTTCGTACTGTGATTGCTACTTTTCCTTGACCCCCGACGTACTTACGTTTACAATTGTTAATAGAAATTAAAATCGGAGGAATACAGATATCATGAAACGTATTATTTTAACTGGCGGCGGTACTGCGGGCCACGTCACCCCGAATATCGCACTGCTTCCCCGGCTGCGGGAGTTACAATATGATATTCACTACATCGGCTCCTACAATGGCATTGAGAAGGAGCTGATCGAACAGTTCGGAATTCCTTACCACGGGATCTCCTCCGGAAAACTGCGCCGCTACTTCAGCGTCCAGAACTTTACAGATCCTTTCCGGGTGCTGAAGGGCTTTGGCGAAGCGAAAAAGCTGATCAGGCTTCTCAAACCGGATGTGATCTTCTCCAAGGGAGGATTTGTGTCTGTCCCGGTGGTCGTGGCAGGGAAACAGTGTAAAGTCCCCGTGATTATCCACGAGTCCGACATGACGCCCGGACTTGCCAACAAGCTTTCCATACCTTCCGCAGTGAAGGTGTGCTGCAATTTCCCGGAGACATTGGATCTTCTTCCTGCCGACAAGGCTGTTCTGACCGGATCCCCCATCCGCCAGGAGCTTCTTGAGGGAGATGCTGAAAAAGCAAGGAGTTTCACGGGCTTTACGTCTGATAAGCCGGTCATTCTCGTAATCGGCGGAAGCCTGGGAGCTGTAGCTGTGAACAATGCGGTGCGGAGCAATCTCCCGGAGCTTCTGAAGGATTTTCAGATCATCCACCTGTGCGGCAGAGGCAAGCTTGACCCCACCCTAAACAATCTGAACGGCTATGTCCAATATGAATACATCAAGGATGAACTGAAAGACCTCTTTGCCCTGACAGACATCGTCATTTCCAGGGCGGGAGCCAATGCCATCTGTGAGCTTCTCGCACTGCACAAGCCGAATCTGCTGATCCCCCTCTCCGCAAATGCGAGCCGTGGCGACCAGATCCTGAACGCCCGCTCCTTTGAGCGCCAGGGCTTCAGCATGGTATTGGAGGAAGAAGACATTACAAACGAAAAATTCCTCTCCTGCGTCCATACTCTCTACGAGAACAGACAGCAGTACATTGAGGCCATGTCCAAATCCCATCAGCAGAATTCTATTGATACTATTATTGATTTAATAGAGTCTGCTGTCAATGAATAGACGCGCATCCTTAAAAAACAGGTGTCAGAACGACACCTGTTTTTATGCTTCATGGATGTGGTCAAATTCTTCTCTGTAATTTTTCTTTATCCAGTTTCTTGCTCTATACAGCATACTCTGCAGACTTTCCAGACTCATATCCATACACGCAGCGACCTCCTTCTGAGGTTTCTCCATACAATACACAAGAGTAACCGCGTCATACCATCTTCTGTTCTTGCGGTAAAGCGCATCCAGGATGGTGTCAGCGGCCTCAAGCACTTCTCTCCTCCACAGCTTGTCAAAGAAGATTTCCTCGCCGCCTTCCACAGAACCATATACTCCCTCCTCTTCATCCTCCATGTCGAGGACAGTACTGCGGCTGTTATCTCTGATATAATTCAGCGTAATATTCTTTGCAGTGGTGAGAAGCCAGTATTTTGTGTTCTCCACTCTCGTGTGTTCCATGTAAATGTAGTACCACAGAAAGGTTTCCTGCATGATATCTTCTGCCGCGTACCACTCTTTTATGTACAGAAACGCCGTCTGGAAAATGAGGTTCTTGTACTTTTCGTAAACAGCATCGAATCCCTGTCTGCCTATGAACTCAATTCCCACATCATTTTCCTTCATCTTCAGTTTTTCTTTTCCGGATTACTGCTGGCCTTCTCTCAATTTTGCCAGGATTTCATCTCTGTCCGCATCGCTGAGCTCGCCCATCTTCCAGCCAAGCCCAACCTCGTCATCCTTATAGCGGGGGATCATGTGCAGATGGAAGTGGAAGACTGTCTGCCCCGCGCACTCTCCATTGTTCTGCACCAGATTGTAGCCGTCACAGCCCAGCACGTCCTTCATGCGGGATACGATCTTCTTGGCTGTTGGAAGCACCTTTGCCGCTGTCTCATCCGGCAGGGCATAGAGATCCGCATAGTGCTCCTTCGGGAGAAGCAGCGCATGTCCCTTTGACGCCGGGCCAAGGTCCAGGATAGCCCGGAAATCATCGTCCTCATAGATTGTCGCTGACGGAATTTCTCCGTTTGCTATTTTGCAGAAAATACAGTTGTCATCTCTCATCTTCTTTTCCCTCTTTCTTTCCTAAAATTGTGATTGAATATTTTAACCGCCGATGCTAAACTTTTACTTCAGAAAGGCGGTAATAAACCTATGTTTACAAGTACAGATTACGACAAATTACAGCAGCTTATGGCAAAATCCCCGGAGAACCGCGCCCTCATCGAGAAGCTTCTGGCTTCCCATGAGGAGTCGCTGTCCACCATCAGCCATGAGATCCGGAATCCTCTGACTCTTGTATACAGCACCCTCCAGCTTCTGGAATCCCGGCATCCCGGGATTGCATCAGACCGGTACTGGGTATCCATGCGGGAGGATGTAGAATATATGCAGCAGCTCCTGACAGATCTGTCTTCTCTGAACCACAGCCGCTCACTCTTTCTGACAGAATTTTCCTTCCGCTCTTTTATGGAACAGATTGTTCTCTCCTTTGCCGCCTCCTGCGCCGAGAGCCCCGTTGAGTTCACTTCCCGGCTGGCGCCGGATCTTCCCTCTTTCAGGGGGGATCGGGTCAAATTAAGAGAGGTCTTCTTAAACCTTCTTCGAAACGCGCGGGAGTCTATTGACGGAAAAGGCTCTATCCGTCTGGATGCAGCCTGTTCTTCATCTGAAATTGTCGTCGCCATCCGGGATACCGGCTGCGGCATCGGTCAGGAACAGTTGGATCATATCTTTGAGCCCTTTGTCACCTTCAAAAAAGGAGGCACCGGGCTGGGCCTCGCCGTTGCGGACCGGACAGTCCGGGCCCACGGAGGAAAGATCTCTGTGACATCAGCGGTAAATGCCGGAACGGAATTCTGTGTCTCTCTTCCTGTATAGGAGGACAGCCAGCACAAATCCCACCGCCAGTCCGCCGATGTGAGCAAAATTATCTACCCCCGAGCTGGTAAACCCATAGTACAAAGTCAGGGCGATCATGACAAGGATGCCCTGGCCGGAAACATTGCCGATCTGACCGTGGTTGCGCACCGCAATATAAAGAAGGGCTCCTATGATTCCGAATATAGCGCCGGACGCCCCTGCGCTCACAGCAAAGTCCCCGGTTCTCATCTCTACCAGAGCAGACAGCATATTGCCGCCAATGCCCGCCGCGAAATAGATGATCAGAAATTTAATCTTCCCGACCACCAGCTCCAGCTGCCAGCCCATCACACCCAGCATAAGCATATTGTTGACCAGATGGGAAAATCCAAAATGCAGAAAAATAGATGTGATCAGCCGATAGTACTCTCCCTGCTGCAAAAGGGGAAGATACATGGCTCCGTTCTGAAGCATATAGTATGCATCTTCTGTCATCCCTCCAAAGCTGAGAAAAATAAACACTGCCACATTCACCACGATCAGAGCGACCGTACAGGGCGCTTTCTTTCGGTACATGCAAGACTCCCTTTCACTTTCCGCATTGTTATGTCTGTGTCACATTTGTTCCATTATACCATATATTCCCATTTTCCGGATATCTTTCTTAAAAAATCAACATATTGAAGCCTACAGCTCCTCCTCATCTATATAAATGCCATCCCAGTCTCTCCAGGCTGGCTTTTTGTGGCGTCGGAGGAAATCCCGGACCGGCCGCCACATATTTTCCGTCTCCCGCATAATGCTGCTCCCCGCTTCCTGCTTTGCGATCCAGTCGTGCTCTGATGTGTCGTAGGCGGAACCGGTAGCAGCCGTCAGCGCCTCGCCGCCCCTGTCTTCGGGCCATCCTGTCTGACCCGGCCTCTCCTCCCCGGCTCTCCTCTTTTTCACTTCTTCCTCCTGCATGGCCTCTATCTGCCTGGCAATCTTATGCAGACTGTAGTTTTCCTTCATTGTCTCCTTGTGGAGAAGGAAGGAAGTGCGCACGCTGGCGTCATCCCTGAAATCTGTCCACTGTACAAACTGCTCTGTCAGGCGATGAAAAGCTTCCCACACATTCCAGCCCCCGCCAGGATAGTAGCAAAAGTAGTATGCCCCGTCCTCCCAGAAGATATACTCCGGATCCAGGAGCAGGTGATCCGCATCCAGAAGATGGGCATTGATCTCTCTAATCACATTCAGCAGCTCCGTTATAAACTTTATCATTTCTTTCATATCTATTTTTATTTCTTTGTATCTTGTCTTCAGCGAGGTCTTCCCACTGATATCATACTCGTACATACTGGTGCCCTCTTCGCCATGGCCGCGCAGACACAAGAGCCCTTCCATATCGTTTTCCTCCAGCATACGCATCTGGTAATCTTCTGTATACTCTCCTTCGCACTCCACCACGAGAAAGGTAGTATCCAGTCCTCTTCGTATGCCGACCTGCTTTATTCCATATTCTTTTACATCCATTTTTTCTCTTCCTCTTTTTCATCCTGTAATTCTCCGTATTCTTCTTATATGATCTTCCGGTTCTGTCACAGCCGCCCGCTGGACAACCCGCAAACTGAAGTATCTTCTGGAAGCCGAGGCAGTGACTGTGATCTCATCCTCTCCCACCTGGATATCCGCGCTGGCCCCCGGAAAGAAGATACATTTCCCCTGTATCCGTTCCTGAAAGGCCTGGTTCAGGAGGGACGCCTCCACTCCCCCCTTCTCTCTGGCCTTTGTACTGCCTACAACTGCCGTCTCATAGGCACAGGAAGAAATTATATTCTTGTCATGAAAATAAAATAATAATAATATGCTGCTCACAAGGATCAATCCCACAAGGGGCATCAGGCAGGCAGCCTCCACGGTCAAACTTCCTTGGCAGCCTCCCGGGTCTCTCTCCTTCCTTTTCTCTCCATACTTCTTTCCCATATTTTTTCACTCCTCAGACTCCTTTCCCCGCCGGTCAGTCTCTTACCTTTTACGCCCGGAAATATTCTCCTGCCAGCAGGATCACAAAGCCTGCCGTTAGAAACGGTGTCATGGGCAGGACTGCCTTGCGGGACCATTTCTTTTTGACCAGGCACACTGCCGCAGCAGCCGCCAGCAGCACCCAGGCGGCAGCGAGCACCTCCATAAGCCCCCAGAGGCCAAGGTAGATCCCCAGCGCCATGACCAGCCAGCCGTCCCCGTATCCCACAGCCTCTCCCGTGAGCCGGGCGACTCCCAGTAAAAGCAGCCCGGCTCCGGCTCCCGCTGCTGCCCAGATCAGATCCATCTCATCCGCCCTACCCAGTTTTCCTTCCGCCATTGTCAGCGTGTACAGCGTTCGAAAGGCTGCCAGCAGGTTGGCCAGTACAAGGACTGCTTTGGAGATCCTGTGAAAATAGATATCATAGACCGAGATGCCCAGCAGAAAGGCAAGGCAGATCAGATTTTCCACCGACAATACTTCCTGTAACTTTTCCATTTCTATCCACACTTGGAACAAGCCCCCTTCCCCACCGCCTCAGACAGAGGGACCGCATAGATGGTCCTCTTCAGCCCACTGCAGTTCAAGCTACTGTGATATCGGTCTCCGTAATCAGTGATATACACTCCGCCTGCGGTTCCTCTCCGGGCACAGGTCTCACATGGATAGTACTTTCCCTGGCTTTCGTTTCGCAGATGCTCTACACTCTCTGCAGGCACCATCCGTATGGAAAGCTCCAGATAGCTGCAGTGATAATCCCGGTGATACACCATGCCCGTCTCCGTAATGTAGACGGTTTCCTCATTCTCTGCCAGAAAGCCCGCCCGCTCATAGCCGGTCCATCCCTTGACCCGGCAGCTCTCCTCCATGGGCACCACCGCGCTCCCGAAAACGGGGAGCGGCAGATACACACGGTAGCTGGCCTTCATCTCCATGATCCCGGTGCTCATGGACATATAGGATTTTTCACAGTGCACGCCGCTGCTTCCGTTCTCCACAATGCTCCTATCCAGCCGCTCCGCCCCCACTGCGTTCACAAGATCCCTCTCTATGCTGCCCGGCAGAAGCAATGGTTTTCCATAGGAACTCTCGGCTGCAATCTTCCCCGCGTACTGAAGGCCGCTTCGGATACTTGTCCGTATCGCCATGACCTCAGACATATAGCAGAGAACGAGCACTGCGAAAAAGAATAGGGGCATGGCAAGCGCCGCCTCTACCGTGATGCTGCCCTTTGTATGTTTTCCGGGAGTGCACAGGGGCGCCCTCCTGGTGGCAGGGAAATCCTTCCAAGGAGGATTACCTGAATAAAAATATGAGAGTATGTTTTTGACGTTATATGGGAGTATCATGCCAAAGCTCCTTTCTGACCAAATATTAAAAGAATACAGGAGGGCGCCCCTGTGCACTCCCTTCCTGTGGCCGGCAGCCTTGCCGTCTCACCAGCCGGCCAGTCACGCGGCCCGCCGTCATCGGTAACCAAAATAGGTGGAAAAGCTGTACGTGATCCCTCTGCGCAGACTACAGCTGCTGTCCAACTCCATCTTTGTGATGCAGTGGTCGATGCGAAACCATTCCAGCCCCTTCCCCAGCCGCATGTGCTGCTCGATAAGATCCAGACTCCGCATAGCCACCTCGTCTGTGTCCGTGAGGAAGAGAAGGATCTGCAGGTACTCTTCATAGCTCATGCCGCCCTGGGTGTCCTTTCCCTCATTCCACTCGTCCTCACTTCCCAGAGTCAGAAGCCCGGAGAGCTGGAGCTGCCAGCTCTCACTGTCCTTCACAAGGGGAACGCGACTGCCCTTGAGCAGGGCCCGCAGGTCTACGATGCTCTCACCGAAGGACCAGGCGAAAAGGAGAGCCTGGGTGACCGCCTCTATGATGGCAGGCACTGCCAGCAGAGTACAGAGAGTGGCCGCCATGGCCGCTGCCTCGGCCCTTTTGGCGCTGTCGGTCTGGATGTAGGCAAAATTGGACACAAGCCGGATCAGGAGCAGCCTCTGGACTGTCTTTTCCAGATTTTCCGCATCTGACGCCTGGCCGCTGACCACATACTCCAGCTGGTAGTCCAGCCCGCTCCCCGGGGCTTTGGCCTCTCCTGACAGTGCCGTCTGTCCGGCGCCCGCTGTTCCTGTCCCCTCCGGAACCGCCGAGGAAAAATGATCCATCAGGTACACGCCCAGGGCCAGTCTGGAGGCCTCCCCCTGCTCCGCCATATCCTCGAAGGAACCGTACCCCTGCTGCAGCGCCCTCCCGGAGGGCTGCTCTGCCAGGGAAATCTGCTTCTGGGACACCTGCCTGTCCTTTGGCATTACAAGGGCAAGAAGAGGAGACTGCTTTAACTGCTCCACCGTTTCCAGCGGGTTGTCCTCTGAGGGAAGGCTCTGCTCTTGCTCCTCCAGAAGGGAAGAGAGCTCCCGACTGCCCTCCTGTTCCTGCTCCTGGTAGTCCCTGATCCCCTCATCCTGGGATTTCCAGGTCTGAGCGCTTCCCAAAAGTCCCTCCAGCTTGTCCAGCCCGTACCTGTACTTCACCCAGTCGCTGACCTGGGACAGGAAGGGACCGCCCCCATCGTCGGTGAGAAGCTGGAGCCTGGCCATGGTGTGATCCATATTGGACGCCCCGTAGTAGGCCAGCCGGTCAAACACCTTTTCCTCACTGTAGCTTCCGCTCTCATAGCTTCCCTCAAGAGCAAACAGCTCATACTCCTCCAGCAAATCCTTCTGATATTCCGCAAAGACCGATTCAATAGCCCGGTTCATGTCCGCCCGCCTGTAATTCTTGGCCGACTGGATGGAGGCGCTCTCCATAAGGGAGCCTGCAAAGGCGATGAGAAGGATGAATATGAGGGCCAAAAAGGCTGTCATCTCTCCCGGCAGAGCCTTGGCCGGCCGCACCATCCCCGGGAAATCCCCGCCGGGCCTGCCAGAGAGAGCCCTGCGGATCGCCCTATATACCTGCGCTTTCACTTGTAATCTTCTCAAAGATAGTCTGTACCAGGCTTGTGAGCTGGGACTTGAATATGATCACGAGTCCGATAAGCACCACCAAAATCAGAATGACCTCCACCACGCCAATCCCCTTTTTATCCTTCATCAAATGCATCAGATAATAGATTCTCCACATATGTTTTCCTCCTTTTTCTCGGATTTATCTTTCGCCAAATCAAAGCCGCCGGAAAGCTAAAGCGAGATGGACAAAAAAGCCGGGACGATGACAATGACCAGCACCACGGCCAGCATAAGGAACATGGGGAGCAATAACTTAGTCCCCGCCTCCTCGCCCCGGCGCCTGGCAAGAGCCTTCCGCTCCTCAAAGGCGTGGATGCCTTCCAGCCGCAGAGCATCCGCCAGCCCCTTTGTCCCTCTCCGCAGATTCTGAGACAGGAGGGCTCCCAGCTTCATGTAGGCCTGCAGGCCGCACCTGCCGCCAAAGCTCTCATAGCAGTCCTTCTCCGGGACACCTCCGCACATCTCGTTCCAGGCGGCGGCCATCTCCTCGTAGGCGGCCCGCTCCCCTCTTGCCGGCTTTCTCCTCTGGTAGTCGTCCACAATCTTCTTCCAAGCGCTCTTGCTGCTCATGCCCGCTCCCAGAAGAAGGTTCAGCTGGCTGACGATCTGGGGGTAGTCCATCATCATCTGCTGCTTTCTCTTCTCCTCGTCCTTTTTCTCATTCTGCTTTTCCAGGCAGAACAGAAGAACCACGGTCATAAGTCCCATCGCCAGGATCACTGCCCCTCTTGTGTCCATGGGGTAGTGGTAGCTGATCTTCTGTCCATCCACCTCTTTCGGTAATTTTATCGTTTCTTTCGTCTTGTTTTCATTGTCATACTCTGCAATCCAGGCTCTGATCTTCTCGATCAGCTTCTCCTCCTTTGTCCTGGCGGCAGGGCAGAGCCTGACCGTTATCTCGTGAACCGCCTGCCTGGTCTGGTCCTGGGTGTAGGTCATAAAGGCCTTCAGGTTCACAAGCACGCCTTCTCTCTCCTCCACCAGCGCTTCCCGCAGGGCCTCCTCCTGGATCTCACCGCTTACATTCAGAACCTCGTACCTGTCCAGCTCCCACTCCACGGCGATGGGAAGGTCCGGCAGCTCTGTTACCAGGGACAGATCCGCCGTCACCTTGTCCAGACTCTCATTTTCTCCCAGCACCAGCACCTCCAGCTCTTCGGCTGCCCTGTCAAATATCTCCTGCAGCTCCTCCGCTGTGTACTGCCGCTCTCCCACGGTGACATCCAGCCTCTCTTTGGCCTCTTCTCCGTCCGCTGTAACCCGGAAGCTTTCACTCTTCTCTCCCTTCCCGTAGCTGTTTCTCTCTATCTGGCTCTGGTCTGCTGCCGCTCTGCCTGCATCTGACACCAGCAGGGCCATAGCGCCCAGGACAGAAAGGACTGTGACAAGAAGGATCAGATTTCTATATTTACAATTTTTCGCCCGAGATACCAGGCTGCCAAATACACTGCCAGACATGCGCTCATCACTCCTGCTCCTATGAGATTTCCGTACAGCGCGCCCATAAATTCCGGAAAGCTCAGCTTCATGTAAGCCACGATGCCAAAGGGAATCACGGACATCACCCTGAACTCATATTTTCTGGCTGCAAGAATGGTGTCAATCTCTCTTTGCATCTCCATCTTGTCCCGAATCTGGGCAATGGAATCCCGGATGACCTTCAGGGAGTCACCTCCGCTCTTTTTTGCCGTGACAAAGACATTGACGAAGCTCTGGAGATCCTCCTGGTCTATCCTCCGGGCCCACTCGTACAGGATCTGATCCATGGGGATCTGCAGATAAATCTGCCGGATCATGTAGTCAAACTCCCGGCTTATGGCCGTCTGTTCACTATATAATATATTAATATCTTTTTTTGTTTCTTTTATGGCATTTTCCAGGGAATACCCCACGTTCAGAGCTGCCGCAAGAGAGCGGATCGCCTCCTGAAACTGGAGGGCAAATTCTCTTTTCTTCTTTTCCAGGCACTCTGCCTTCCAGTATCTGAGATACAGAAAGACTCCCGGTGCGCACAGGAGAAAGGCCCATATCGATTCATAGTAGAGCCAGGCAACCGCTGCAAGAAATCCTGCATATTTTAAGACCGCAAGAATATACTCATGGGGTCTGATATCCTGCTGAAAGTAATTTTTCTGTGTGCAGGAGCGGCCGGACCTTCTGCCATCTTCCCTCGATGACGCCGTCTGTCCTCCTGCATTTTGTCTCCTGAAATTCATAGAGACAGCCTGTCTGAATTTCCCCGTCCTCATAGTCCAGCACCTCCACGATCTCCAGCACCTTTCTGCTCTTATCCCGAAGCCGCCCCACGTGGATGATGATGTCAATGGCAGAGGCGATCTGCCTCTGTATGGCCGCCAGGGGAATGTCCATCCCCATGAGCACCATGGTCTCCAGTCTCCGCAGCATGTCTCTGGGGCTGTCGGAGTGGCCAGTGCTGAGGCTACCCTTATGTCCGGTGGACATAGCCTGTATCATGTCAATAGTCTCTGCTCCTCTGACCTCCCCCACGATGATGCGGTCCGGCCGCATCCTGAGGGCAGTCCGGATAAGCTGCCGGATGGTGATCTCCCCGGCTCCCTCCATGTTTGGATTTTTGGCCTCCATCCTCACCAGATTGGGCACTCCCTGGATCTGAAGCTCCGCGTTGTCTTCGATGGTAATGACTCTCTCCTCCGACGGTATGAACTGGGACAGGGCGTTGAGAAGCGTGGTCTTGCCGGAACCGGTGCCTCCGCTGATGAAGATATTGTACCCGGCTACGACCAGCATCTTCAGAAAGCCCGCCGTCTCCTCGCTGAGGGCTCCCAGGCGGACCAGGTCCTGCATGGTGATCTGCTCTGAGGGAAATTTCCGGATCGTCACCACCGGCCCGTTGAGGGCCACAGGATAGAGGACCACATTGACTCTGGATCCATCTGAAAGGCGCGCATCGGCGATGGGCACCGACTCGTTGACCATGCGGTTGGCCCCCGCCACGATCTGCTGGATCACGTCCTCCAGCCTGCTCCGGGAGGGGAAGCGCTTGTCTGTCATGTATATCTTCCCTTTTTTCTCCACGAAAATATTCTGTGTGCCGTTGATCATGATCTCCGTAATCTCCTGGTCCTCGATCAGATCCTGCAGAAGGTCCAGCCGGCGAAAGGCATTGTAAAGCTCCCGCCCCAGCTCCGCCTTCTTCTGGAGAGGAATATACTCTCCTGCGCTCTCCTCGTCCAGCACCCGGAAGATCAGCTCTGTCAGCTCATCGTCTCCGATCTCTCTTGACAGATCCAGTCTGGCCAGTACCTTTTCCTGGAGCTGTTCTTCTGATATCACATCGTACCACCCTTTCTGCCACATGCCCGCAGCCGGCCTGTTCAAGGGCTTCCTCGAACTGCCGTATCTTGGAGGAGGCCGCAGGGTCATCTGCCGCAGACATATAGATCTCATCACAGGCTTCCAGTATTCTGTACAGCCCCTGCACGCTGTCGCCGATATCCAGCACAAGGGTGTCATAGATGCTTGTCCGCAGGATCTCCTCAAATAGCCAGATCCATTCTCCCGGGGACACGTCTCTGATGTCATCCGGTATGACCGCCGGCGGCACATAGTCCAGGCCCTCCAGGCTCTTTACCAGCCCTGCCAGGACACCCGCCAGCTTCCTCGACTCCTGCTTTGCGTAGTAGAGAAGCTCAGACATGTTCTTCTGCCTCTCCTCCGGGAAATACGAGCCTGTCCCCGCATAAACCTCCATGTTTAAGTACAGCACGTTCTCTGTGCGGGACAGCTCTCTCCCCTTCCGGAGAGCCATTCTTGTCTGCCCGAGCCGGCGCACAGGCGAATAAAATCCTATGATTCTTCCATTTCCTTTCTTGCGTATCCGGAGAAGCTCCGCCTTCTCCCCTCTTGCCAGAAGCTGCATCAGACACATACAGATCTGTTCCCCTGACTGATATTTGAAAATGGTGTCCATGTCCTTGCCCTCGCCTCTCTCTGACGTGAGAAGAACGGTCTTGGCCGCCTTTTCCCCTTCGCCCTGAAGATCGTACAGCTCCCTGAGATCCTCAGAAATCAGCAGGATGTCGATCGGCATCTGCCCTGCTGCCTCCTGGATCTGATCGGGACTTTTACATATTTTTACTTGAAAGGCAAGTTCCCTTTTCCCGTTCAGAAACCCGGCAAGCCTGGCAGCGTACTCTGTCTCCTGATCGCAGATGACCAAATTTCTGCTGCTCACATACATCCTCCCCACACGCTTTGCGCATGCGTAAAACTATTTGCTTGTTCTGTTTACAGTTCCATATTCAGTTGTGCTTGTCTGTTTTTGAATTCTCTGCCGAAAAGGCCTTGAATTACAGAAACATTTGTCAGATTTTCAACAAGATTTAATCAGATACAAGTTATGAAAACTTGTACGATGTATTATAGCCCTACACCGCACAAATGTCCATAGCTTTTTCAGAAATATTTTTTCTTTGTGAAATTCTCACAAAGATTGGTAGATCACAATCCCGTAAAGGAGCGCAACCCCAGGTATTCCAAGGACTCCGGATGTCAAAAAGGACACCGGACTCAGGCCCACCGCCATGTCTATTCCCCGCAAGTCAAGGAAATAATTTACAAAGAAAATGACAGCCATCCCCACCATCGCGCGTATCACAAAGTTCAGCACCCATCCTGTCTTTTCTCCCGGCCCATACTCTCTCCCGTCTTCCATACGCCCTGCCCGACGCTCCCTGCCTGCTCATTTTTACATATATATGACAGGCTTCAGGTATTTTATTCACAAAATCTGGCTATACTGGAAATAAAGAGAAATGACTGTGGAGGTGACTGCAGATGAAGCTGTTTCAGCGGGGACGGGCAGCCGAGGAAGACATCTACAAAAGGCTGTCCTTTGACCGGGACAATTTTGACATTGCCGAGGAGATCGCGCAGGCCAGGCAGGAGATCGAAGACGCCTACAACAACTTTCAGAACGCCTGCGATCCCGACCTGATCGACTGCTATATTTACCGGGGAAACGCAGCATGGAAGCGCTACTGTTTCCTTCTCCGCCAGGCAAAGGCCATCCAGTCCTAAAGCTCGATCTCGATTTTCCTGCCGGTCCTTCGGTAGGGGTGGTATTTGACTCCGGCCGCGTCGAACATCCGCATGGATGCAGCCACGGACGGAGTCCCTTTGTATTTGTTGCAGTCATAGATGACTTCCTTGATGCCGCTCTGGATGATCGCCTTGGCGCACTCGTTGCAGGGGAAGAGGGACACATACAGCTTGGCCCCCTCCAGGCTGCCGCCCCTGTAGTTCAGGATGGCATTGAGCTCGCTGTGGACGGTATATACATACTTGGTCTCCAGGGGATCCTCCCCCTCCCTGTTCCAGGGAAACTCCTCGTCGGAGCAGCCTATGGGGAGCCCGTTGTAGCCCATGGACAGGATCTTGTTGTCCTGGCTCACGATGCAGCACCCCACCTGGGTGTTGGGATCCTTGGACCGCTGTCCGGACAGGATCGCAACTCCCATGAAATACTCATCCCAGGTTATATAGTCTTCTCTTTTATTTGCCATAAAAATGCCTCCCGTTCCATTTCCCTGACACTCTGTTCTCCTATTTTGTTCCGAAAATGCGGTCTCCCGCGTCTCCAAGGCCGGGCACGATGTAGCCGTGATCGTTCAGATGATCGTCCAGGGCCCCGATGTAGAGATCCACATCCGGGTGTTCCTTCTGCATCCGCTCCACGCCCTCCGGCGCCGCGATGGTGCACAGGAAGCGGATCTTCTTTACCCCCTTTGCCTTCAGGAGCTCAATAGCCGCCGCACAGGAGCCTCCTGTGGCCAGCATGGGATCCACCACAAAGACCTCCCTCTCGTCGCAGTCTGCAGGCAGCTTGCAGTAGTACTCCACCGGCTCCAGCGTCTCCGGATCCCGGTACAGGCCGATATGCCCCACCTTGGCCGCCGGTATCAGTGCCAGCATACCCTCCACCATGCCGATGCCCGCCCTGAGGATGGGGACAATGGCCAGCTTTTTTCCCTCCAGCTGCTTGGCTGTGGTCTCACAGATGGGGGTGGTGATCTTCACATCCTCCAGCTTCAGGTCCCTCGTGGCCTCATAGCACATGAGCATAGCGATCTCCTCCACAAGGGCTCTGAAATCCCTGGATCCTGTCTCCTCTCTCCGGAGCAGCCCGATCTTATGCTGGATCAGCGGGTGATCCATTACGTACACATTTGACATTCTTTTTTCCTCCTGCATTTTTAAACATTTATCACATGATGCCCTGCGGCCTTCAGAAGCCTGTTCATGACAGCGCTCCCGATTCCGTCAGACGCAAATGCTTCGCTGTAGATAAACTCTGTCCCATCATCGTCAAAATCACGCAGGATGGCGTACAGATTGGCCGCCACTGTACTCTCATCCTCCCTGGTGCCGATGCACTTCACATTCCTGCTGGTGTACCTGTCCATGGTCTCCCGGGTGGCTATAATGCCGGTGCGGTGTCCTTCCCTCTCCCGGGCGGCTGCAAGCTCGCTGATCTTGTCCACCACCTTCTCGAGAGATCCCTCCACGACAGTCATCTCTGCCCTGGGCGCATAGTGGCGGTACTTCATTCCCGGGGCCTTGGGCGGGGTCTTGCTGTCCGCCGTGAGGATGGTGTGGTCCACAGACACCTCCCCCACCGTCTCCTCCAGCATCTCCTTCGTGACAGCCCCCGGCCGCAGGATCATGGGCGGCTCCACCGTCATGTCCACGATAGTGGACTCCACGCCGATGTGGACAGGGCCACCATCCAGGATCATATTGATCTTTCCATCCAGGTCGTCCAGAACATGCTGCGCCGTGGTGGGGCTTGGCCTTCCGGAGGTGTTGGCGCTTGGGCCTGACACGTAGCCTCCCGCCGCCTTGATGAGAGCCAGCGTTACCGTGTCGTCAGGCATGCGCACAGCCACTGTGTCCAGTCCCCCCGTTGTCCCGTGGGGGACAATTTCACTTTTCTCAAAGATCATGGTCAGCGGGCCGGGCCAGAATTTCTCCGCCAGTGCCACCGCCTTCTCCGGCACTCCTTTTGTGATGGGATACAGGTCCTTAAGGTCGGCGATGTGGACGATAAGTGGATTGTCGGAGGGCCTTCCCTTGGCGGCGTAGGTCTTTCTGGCCGCCTCCTCGTCCAGGGCATTAGCCCCCAGTCCGTACACTGTTTCCGTAGGAAATGCAACCAGTCCGCCCTGCCTCAGGATCTGCCCGGCTGCATCTATGATATCCATATTCATTTGTGCTTTGTCTATTTTTTCTACTCTTGTCTTCATGCCCTTTATTATAGCATCAATCCGCCTATTTTACCACCCAGCTTTCAATGCCTTTGGCAATGGCCCCAGCCAGCTTCTCCTGGTACGACTCGTCTGTCAAAAGAGCCGTCTCCTCGGGGCTGGAGAGAAAGCCACACTCCACGATCACAGTGGGTACCTCCGTCTTTTTCAGCAGGTAGTAGGTGTCGTTTGCCTTGATGTCCCTCGTATTTTCCTGATCAAATTCCAGCAGCTCCTTCTGCAGCGCCTCCGCCGCCTGCTTTCCTTTGTCCGAGTGGGTGAAATAGAAGATCTGGGCTCCTTTTACGGAAGGGTCGGGATAGCTGTTCTGGTGGATGCTGACAGCGATGGCCGGCTGGCGCTCATTGATGATACTGATCCTGTTGTTCAAATCCTCCAGCTTCTTGTTGTCCGCATCCTCATCTGCCAGCATAGCGTCCTCCTCCCTTGTCATCACAACCTCCATCCCGTCCTTCTCCAGCTTCTCCTTCACCTTCAGGGAGATGGCCAGGTTGATGTCCTTTTCCAACTCCTCATTTGCCCCGATCTTGCCGGGATCCCTCCCGCCGTGCCCTGGATCCAGAACGACCAGATTTCTCCTGACATTCTCCTGCTGCACGCTGACATATGTGCGGACCTTTCCCCCGGCGAAGAGAAGACCGGCCAGCACAGCCAGCGCAAACAGCAGCTCCATGATCCTTTTCAGCAAAAAAGCACCCCCCTGTCAGCATATACCAAAACGATCATTTTCTTATCCGTCTATAGTATATGCCGCCCGGAGGGCGCTTATTAATGCCGTCGCCAGACTGCTCCTGCCTTGCCTGACATGATTTTACTTTACGTTAATTTACATACTGCAGTATCAGCTCCCAGATGTCCGATGTCTCCTGTCCCAGACGCCATGCGGCTGTGCCGGCCAGCCCGTAGTCCTTCATGAGCTTCAGCCGGGGCTCCAGTGACTGGGCGTCCTCGAGCCACACTTCGTAGGTGACTCCGTTCGCCTCCCAGGTAGCGTAATTCTGCTGTGTCGTCTCATCCCAGGTGATCTCGGCTCCCGCCTGCTCCACCACAGCCCTGGCGTCCGCCATCCCGTAGGCGGTGCTGGTCACATTCGTGGTGTACTCAGCCGCGTCCGTGCCCTGGTCAGCAGCGATCTCCTCCTCCGTCTTGGGAGTCTCCTCCCACACTCGTGTAAAGAAGGGCACCGCATTGATCACCTTCTCAGCCGGAACCTCCTTCAGCGTGTTCTCAATGCCTGCCTTCACAAAATCGTAGGAGGCCACTGAGCCCGCCTCAGGTGAGCCGCCGTAGTGCTCGTCGTAGCCCATGATGACCACGTAGTCCGCCACTGCGCCCTGCTCCTCCCGGTGGTACTGCTGGTTGTAGCTCTGAGGAACGTAATTGTCCACGGAGAGCACGATGTTGTTCTTCCTGCACTGCACGGACAGCTCCCGGATAAACTGGATATAGTGCTCACCGCACTCCTCTGAGATCATCTCAAAGTCCACATTGATGCCGTCGATCCCGGTCTGGAACACGGCCGCCATCAGCTGGTTGATCAGGTTTGTCCTGCTTGAAGTGCTGGAGAGCAGCGCATAGGACTCCTCCTGGGAGCTGATGCCTCCGTCGAAATCCCGAATAGCCGCCCACACCTCGATATTGGACTGATGGGCATAGTTCACATACTCCGAGCTGGCGATAGACTCCAGGTTGCCGGACGTGTCCGCCACGTGGAACCAGGTTGGAGAGATAGTAGTGAGCCCCTTTGTGTTGGCGATCATCTCCAGGACGCTGCTATTGGCGTCAGAGTTGGTCACGTTGTGCCATGCCATGTTGATCACGTAATCCTCGGAAATATTTGTATATACAGGCTCCTCGAAGCCTCTGTCGTAGGTTGTCTTTTTCTCGTTCCGGAGCCTGTTCTTCTTCACATATCCGATGAAGCCGTCCTGGGTGCGCACCTTCTTCCAGTCGCCCTCGTCCTCGATGACAGCCACAGTGTCTCCCTTGGAGACCTCCGTCAGGATGGGACTCTTCACCCCGCCCTGATAACGCACCTGGGTGTCTCTTTTCACCTCCGCCACTTTCTCTTCCTTCTCTGTCACCACCACCGCTCTGTCCGGGTCGGTGAAAACTTCGTAGGACATGTCTGTGTACTGAGCCACAAAATCAAGCGCAATGTACGCTGTACTTCCCTCTGTCCTTAAAATGACGTAGTCTGTGCTCGTTTTCTGATTTGCGAGAGTGTACTCGCTGGCTCCCACGCCCACGCTGACCGTGTCAGTAGGCAGCGTGTAGAGCAGCACATTCTCACCTGGATCCCAGTAAAATCTGGAGTTGATATAGTCCCGCACGGTTGCGTACTCCACATAGGCTCTTCCATCGGAGATCATCCCCCTGGGTTCAAGGATCTCATTATTCACGACAATAGCCAGCTGACCGTCACTTTCTATTCCATAATATTCATTCCTGTCAGCCTGCTCATCTGAGGGGCCATACCGCCTCCACAAAAAGAACGCTGCAACAGCCGCTATGATCACTATAATAAAAAATCCTGTCTTCAGGATAAGATTTCTCTTCCTTCTGCGCCTTGACTGTTTCCGTCCGCGCGCAGTCCTCCTCCTTCTGCGTCTCTGATCCATGCTGCACCTCCCACACACATATACATTATTATACCAATGTTTCCCGCACACGTCATTATATATTTCGACATTTTCAAGACTTTTGCGAGGGGTGTCCGCACTGTTCGGTCTTTTTTATTGTCTACTGTTCCTTTTCAATGTGATTGAAGTACAGCGCTTTCAGATCTCCTTTCTCGTTGAGCACATAATCCCGCATATAGCCGGAATCCTCCTGCAGCATATGCGCCTGTACAATCTGTGTCGGGCTTGCCGGTTTCCCCTCAAGTTCTATGTATACTCCCTTTTTCTCGTAGCCGCTCAGCTCCCTGAACAGCTCCTGAAATTCCTTCGTGTCCTCCGGCATAACAGCCTCCTTTTTCTGCCCGGACGAAACTTTTCCCGCCCGCCGCATAAAATGGAATATAACTAAAACATCTGAAGGCATATCTCCTTTTGGAAGTGCGTGATATATCAGGATAGGCCTTCACACAGAAACCGTATTCTCTTGGGCCGCCATGCTGCCCTCTGAATCTGCTCCTGCCGAAAATCCGACCTTGGGCAAAAAATGATAAATCTGATTAAAATCTTTAAACTGAATAAATACTTGTCTTATCTGACTTTTTTTGGAAATAAATGGTTGATAGGTTACCTGATCTTGTTCTGAAAATCCCTGATAAATAAATCTGACCTGCAGATCCATTCTAAGAATAAATGAAATGGGAATACTAATTTCTGTGACTGTATTATACACCAGCCATTATGTTGACGCAAGCTTTTTTTATTTTTATTTTATTGAACTTAACTTATCCCTTATGCTATACTGTGAAAAAGGAAGTGATATTATGAAGATTGAGAAGATCAATGACAACCAGATCCGATGCACTCTTACCCGCGCCGATCTGGCAGCCAGGCAGCTCCAGCTTAGCGAGCTGGCCTACGGAACTGAAAAAGCAAAATCACTTTTCCATGATATGATGCAACAAGCGGCATTTGAGTTTGGCTTTGAAGCGGACGATATCCCTCTTATGATAGAAGCGATCCCCGCGTCAGCCGACTCCATTGTGCTGATAATCACGAAAGTCGAGGATCCGGAGGAACTGGATACCAGATTTTCTAAATTTGCTCCCTCACCCGGAGGTGACTGGGAGTCCGCAAAAGAAAGCGCTCTTGAGAAGCTGGAGGGGGCAGAAGAACTTCTGAACCTGATCGGCAAAGTGAAGGAAAGCGTCTCCGCTCTGTCGGAGAAGCCCTCCAAGGAAACTGCCGAGGAGGAAAAGAAGCCGTCGCTCCGGTTCTTCTCCTTTGAGACCATGGACCAGGTGATCCAGGCAGCCCATCTGCTGAAATCCATCTATTTCGGTTCCAACACATTATACAAAGACCAGAAAGCAGACCTCTATATCCTTGTGCTGACACAGTCTGATCTGAAGACAAGGGATTTCAACAGGATCTGCAACATGCTCTCCGAGTATGGTTCCCTGGAGAAGGCGTCCAGCGCCTCCCTGGCCTTCCTCGAGGAGCACTGCGAGATGCTGGTGTCAGGCGACGCCGTGCAGCAGCTGGCGGAGATTTAAGACAACGATAAAACAGAAAGCCAAAATAAGAACGGGAAGCTCCGGACTATCGGACGCTTCCCGTTCTTTGCATTTAAAATATATTTCTCAGAAATACTTTTTTCAATCCCTATGCATTCGCCTTCAGAAATGCATTGATCTTCTCTACCAGTAAATCTGCGTCAATGCCATGTACCATTGCTGCCTCTTCCAGTGACTCTCCCTGTGATGCAGGGCAGCCCAGGCAGTGCATTCCGATTTCCATGAGGATCGGTGCAATGTCCATGTTGATGTTCAGCACTTCGCCGATAGTCATTTCTTTCGTTACCATCTTCTGTTACGCCTCCTTTATCTTTCGGTATTCCTTATTATATCCGCTTTGACCCATTGTGTAAACATTTAAAATTAATTTCTCGTAAATTTCTGGTTATTTATTTGTCAAGTTTTCATCCCCGTTTTTTCGACAAAAACAAATTTTTATCATTTCTCCACAAAACATCCGTTCTTTTGTTTACCATAAATAATCCACCAAAATGGGGGATTTCGATGTGGATAATGTGGATAAGTTTTCAAAAACTCCGGTTTTTCCACCTTTTTCATGTTTTTTTCTGTGGATAACTTGGATAAGTGTTTTTTCCAAATTTTTACAGCATTTTACAAATTTGTGTAAATTGCACATTATTTCGATTTTCGCAAGACGACATAATAAATTTATCCCTATGTTTATCGCCGGGCCGGGCTCATCTCGCGGCATTGCCGCTCGATGACCGTTGACCGTCGGATGCCCGCTCGTGCGAGCACGGCGGTCGCCCTCCGGGCGTATCCGCACAAAAAACCGGGCGGAACCTGTTCTGTTCCGCCCGGCCCCATGCCGTTCTTTTTCAGATGACCCGCCGCACAGTCTTGATCTGCATGCACGTGGCGGGTATGACGCCGATCCCCTTGGAGGGATTGATAGCGTTTACGATCTGTCCGTCTCCCATATAGATCCCCACATGGCCCTCGTACAGGATCAGGTCCCCGGGCATGGCCTGGTCATAGCTGACAGCCGTGCCTGCGTACTCCTGATCCCAGGTGGTCCTGGGAAGACTAATGCCAAAGTGGGCATACACGGACTGTACAAATCCGGAACAGTCCGCTCCGTCTGTCAGGCTTGTCCCTCCCCAGACGTAGGGGTTTCCGATAAACTGACAGGCGTAATCCACAATAGCCTGTCCTGTCCCCGCCTGGGAAGCCTGGACCTGGGCCGCAGCCTCGGCGGCCTGCCTTTCTGCCTCCGCCTGAGCGGCCGCTGCCTCGGCTGCCTCCCTGGCGATCCTCTCCTCTTCCTCCTGCCTGGAGACCGCGTAGTGAAAGGCGCTCTCTTCGCTCTGGCCCTCGGAAGACTGTATCAGCTCCTGGGCTTTCTGCTGTGCGTTATTTCCTATTATAATATACTGCGTGTACACATAGCCTGTGACGGATCCGCTCTCGATCTGCGTCCACTCGCCTACAGGGCCTGTGATCTTCGCCGCATAATCCGTGTACAGCTTTCCAACCCATTCGCTCTCTGTTGTTGGTTCGCTCCGCACAAACAGAAATGTGTCTGTGTCCACGTTCGCGAACGCCATATTTGAATACTCACCCTTTTCACTCGGCACAAGATAACTCTCCACGTCTATATCGCTGTCCGCTGCGCGGCAGTCATCCAGCACCGCCTCAATTCCCACTCCGGGCAGGGACATCTCCACATGATCGTCAGACGCCTCCGCCGTCTCCCCGGAAATTGAGATTACTCCAGTTAAAGTAACGATGAACAATCCTCTTTTAAAAGAAGAATTCATAAACAGCCTCCTAACTTCTTGTTTATGTTTTCTTATCTTTTGTAAATATTACAGAATTGTTACAAATGTTACGGTAAAATTATAACAACGTAAAACAGCTTTGTCAACACAATACCCCCGGATTTTAAGCGTCATATTATTATGTTTTTCTTAATTTGCCATTATTTTCCTGTCGATAAATGTTACAAATTGTTACATTCAAATTTCCCGGTTGACTTTTTGCTCAGAGCTGCTATAATCAAATTACAGTAATCATTATTATTATTGGTTATTGTTTTCATCTTAAAAAGGAAGGAGGCTGGCATATGGCAACTCTGAAATACAGCCGGCAGAGGGAGGCTATCAAGGAATTTCTTGCAGGCACAAAAGAACATCCTACCGCTGACACTGTCTACATGCATGTGCGCGAAGAATTTCCCCGCATCAGTCTGGGAACTGTCTACCGCAATCTGAACCTACTCGCCGATATCGGAGAGATCACGAAGATCACTACACCGGACGGCGGCGACCGATTTGACGCAGTGACCAGTCCACATTACCATGTAATATGTACCTCCTGCGGCAGGGTGATAGATTTGGAGATGGACCCGCTGGATACCATTGACAAACTGGCCGAAAAGTGTTTTGATGGGTGTATAGACCACCACACGGCTCTGTTCTACGGAACATGCGGTGATTGTTTGAAAAAGAATACAAAATAGGTATTGACAATCAGCGCGCAAAGGTGTAATTTAATATTAGTAATTGTTACTAATATTAAAAATATAAAAATAAAGAAAGGAAGTAGAAGATCATGAAAAAATTTGTTTGTACAGTATGCGGCTATGTTTACGAGGGAGAGGCAGCTCCGGCTGAGTGTCCAGTCTGTCATGCACCTGCTGAGAAGTTCAAAGAGCAGACAGGCGACAGAGAGTGGGCTGCTGAGCACGTTGTAGGCGTTGCACAGGGCGTAAGCGAGGACATCCTTGCAGATCTGCGCGCTAACTTCGAGGGAGAGTGCTCTGAGGTTGGTATGTACCTGGCAATGGCAAGAGTTGCTCACAGAGAGGGCTATCCGGAGATCGGCCTGTACTGGGAGAAGGCTGCTTACGAAGAGGCAGAGCATGCTGCTAAGTTCGCTGAGCTGCTTGGCGAGGTTGTTACTGACAGCACAAAGAAGAACCTTGAAATGCGCGTAGAGGCCGAGAACGGCGCTACAGCTGGAAAATTTGATCTTGCAAAACGTGCGAAGGCTGCCAACCTTGACGCAATCCATGACACAGTTCACGAGATGGCAAGAGACGAGGCTCGTCATGGAAAAGCATTTGAGGGACTCCTCAAGAGATACTTTGGCTAAGATCGGTCGGTCAATACAGTCAAATATACTTGTCGTCAACGACATACGCTTAAACAGAGGCTTGCAGGATGACAGTTCTGCAGGCCTCCTTTTACATTTATAGCATGGTTTTACTATATTCCAAAATATATTCACAAAGCAAAGGAGGAAGAAAATATGTCCAAGTACGCAGGAACAAAAACAGAGAAGAACCTTATGGAGGCATTTTCAGGCGAATCCCAGGCACGCAACAAATACACCTACTATGCCAGTGCCGCACGGAAGGCCGGCTTTGTACAGATGGCCAACATTTTTGAGGAGACTGCCAACCAGGAGAAGGAGCACGCAAAAATGTGGTTCAAGGAGTTCCACGGCATCGGTGACACTGCCGAGAACTTAAAGGACGCCGCTGAGGGCGAGAACTACGAGTGGACAGACATGTACAAGCGCATGGCCCAGGAGGCAAGGGAAGAAGGCTTTGAAGAGTTGGCTCAGAAATTCGAGGGCGTGGCCAGAGTGGAGGCCGCTCACGAGGCCCGCTACAAGAGGCTCCTGGAGCACTATCTGGACGGAACTACCTTCAAGGGCGAGGCTCCTCTTGGATGGAAATGCGGAAACTGCGGCTTCATCTACTACGGTGAGGAGGCGCCGGAGGTATGCCCGGTATGCAATCATCCCAAGGCTTACTTCGAGAGAAAGGCTGAGAACTACTAAAAGCAAAATACAAACGCAAAAAAGGGCGGCTGTCCGGAGATCCTGTTTCCCCGGGCAGCCGCCCTTCTGGCCTTCTGTCCTGTATCAGCTACTGCGCCATGGGCCTTGTGTGCCCTGTCGGCCCTGTCAGAAGGCCGCTCCGAAGGAGAATGGGACGCACCGCATTGTACAGGAAGCTCACCAGCACTGTGGAGACAATGGCATTTACAAATGTGGTCGCTGTGCTCCACTTTGCCAGCACCTCTGCCATCTGCTGGGGCTGGCCCAGAATGTACATCTTATAGAAATATCCCACCACCGGGTCTGCCACCACGTTGAAGGCAAGCCCCGCGATTGCCGCGATGGTGCTCCACTTTGCCACGTAGGCCCTGTCGCTGCTCTCGTTGATCTTCGCGATCCTGTGGGCCACCAGGCCAGTGATAAGTCCGATACAGAGCTTCAGAAAGAAGGTCTTGGGCGCACCGGTGATGTAGATGGGATCCATGACATCCGCAATGCCCATCCCGATGGCTCCCGCCAGTCCGCCGTACCATCCGCCCAGAAGGAGTGCGCCCAGCACACAGAAGGCATTTCCTATGTGGAGGGAGGTGGCATCTCCTCCCGGCATGGGGATCTTTATCTGAAGATAGGTAAATGACACATAGCACAGGGCGGCCAGTATGGCCGTCTGGGCAAGCTTCATGACGGTCTGATTTCTCTGTTCCATACGATTACTTCCTTTCCTATATCGTATGTCTATGATAGCACCGCTCTGGTTCTGTATAAACATCCAGTTTTGTTTTTTTTGACCATACCAGTTTTAAAATTAAGAAAAAATTTTCTATTCCTTCTGTTGCTTTTTTCATATGAAGGGGTATAATAGATATAAACATATAATGTAGTTTCGAAAACCACTTTCAATAATATTTATTTCTAGGAGGTACGGTTATGACACAGATGATTAAGACACATGTAAAAGATCCTGGAAGCGCAATCACACACTTCATCGGCATGCTGATGGCTATTTTCGCGGCAGTTCCGCTTCTCATCAAGGCGATGCACGAGCCCAGCAGAATTTATGTGATATCCATAGCGGTCTACGCGGTAAGTCTGATCCTTCTCTACGCGGCCAGCACCACCTACCACACATTCGACCGCTCCAAAAAGGTGAACACAATACTGAAAAAGATAGATCACATGATGATCTTTGTACTCATAGCGGGAAGCTACACGCCCATCTGTCTTCTGGTCCTTCGGAACCGGACCGGCATCATTCTCCTCTCCATCGTGTGGGGGATCGCCATCCTGGGCATTGTGCTGAAGGCCTTCTGGGTGTACTGCCCCAAATGGGTGTCCTCCGTCCTGTACATCGGTATGGGCTGGACCTGCGTGCTGGCTTTTACACAGATCCTTAACTCCATGTCGCCGGCGGCCTTTGGATGGCTTCTGGCAGGGGGCATCATCTACACTATAGGCGGGGTCATCTACGCGCTGAAGCTCCCCATCTTTAACGGAAAGCACAAGTACTTCGGAAGCCACGAGATCTTCCACCTCTTTGTGATGGCCGGAAGCGCCTGCCACTTTGTAGTCATGTACGCTTTCGTGTTATAAGCTCTCTCTTATGAGCATTTCCTTCTCACTCCTGGTCATATGCTTGATCTCGTACTCACGCCGCATGGCCTCCTCCTTCGTCCCAAAGGCTTCACAGTGGACGAGGGTGACGGGCCGGCGGCTCTTTGTATATTTGGCTCCTTTTCCCTCGTTGTGGGCCCTGATCCTCTTTTTCAGGTCGTTGGTCCACCCCGTGTAGAGGCTGCCGTCTCTGCATTTCACAATGTATGTATAATTGTTTTTTCCCTTTTTATCCACGGGCTTTTCCACATTATCCACAGAGTTATCCACCTTTTCCACATTCATTACACAAATTATCCCCATATTGCGACAGCATTTTCCATGGAGCCGCCTTTTTTTCCACTGCTTTTTATTATAATGGAAGCAGTGCTTTTCTGGCAAGGCGTAAAAAAAGGGGCGCTCCCTTGCGTCCCTTTTTCCTGCCTGCCGGACATCTCAATCAGCCCTTAGTCAGCCATGTAGTCCATGGGATTGACCGGCTGCCCGTCCTTCCTCATCTCAAAGTACACGTTACAGCCCTCCACGCTGTAGTACTTGGTCGGCTGTGCCACATAGCCGATGACTGTCTTCGCCTCCACGTAGTCCCCTGTGCTGACCGTCACATCCTTGAGCTGGCCGTAGAACAGCTCGTAGCCGTTCCCGATGTCGATGTTGACCGTTGTACCTGTCTGGGCGTTCTCATCGATGGATTTTACGATCCCTGTAGTGGAGCTGATCACCTGATCGCCCTCCGCCCCGGAAATGATCAGCGCCGGATTATACTTGTACTGATCCAGGGTGGAAAAATAGACCGTCTTGTCCATACTGTAGTTCATGATCACGTTGCCGTCCACAGGCCACAGCAGGATGCTCTCACCGTTAAAGCTCACGTTCCCGGCACTGCCCGCTGTCTGGGAAGAGGCTGAAGCCCCGGAGGCTGTTCCCTGGGAAGTGCCTGCCCCGCCGGTCTGGCCCTCCGCTGCCTCACCTGCGGCTCCTTGTGCCGCGCTGCCCTGGTCCTCTCCGGCGGCCGCCCCGTCTGCCGGATCCTCCTCTGTGTTGATGACCAGGCTGCTGCCCGCCTCCTCCTGGCTCTCCTTCTCCTTTGTATCCGCATTTTCCTCCGCCAGCGCCTGCTCCTGCTGCTTTGCCTCCTGATAGTTCCGAAGTGTATATGTTCCCACCATGACCGCGGCAGCCACAAAGCACACAGCGAGGGTAATGCCTGCTCCTCTTCTGGATTTTGAGGGCTTCTGTCTCTTATTCATATTCATCACCTCTGGCTATATTTTTGCCAGAAGCAGGGTGCATTATTCTGTATCCTGGGAATTTGTAACGATTTCTGCCACCTCCCGGATCTCGGTTCCCTCAAAAAAGTACTGCAGGATTTCCGCTGCGTCTTTCCCCTCTTTTGCCATCTCGTTTGCGGTGTACTGGGACAGCCCAAGGCCATGGCCCACCCCTCTTGTGGTAATTCGCAGCTTGCCATCGTACTTCTGCAGAATAAAACAGCTGGAGGCCAGGCCGTAGGTCTGCCGGAACTCCTCTCCGTTCACTGTCTCCTGCCCCACCCGCACTGAGGTCACATATCCCGCCGTGTCCATGGCTGTCACCTCTGCGTCCATGTCGTCCACAGTCACTGTCTGAATCTGCTCAGGAGATTCTATATCAAGCGGACAATCCTTGATCTTCAGGTAGGGGTAATCCCCGCTCCCCAGAACCTCGCTACCGTCCCGGGTGTTTCCGTTGGTCAGCCTGGTAAACGGCGTGTTGGCCAGATCCTCTCCGTACATGACAACTTGTCCCTCCGTGTCATCCCATGCCTCCTCCATCTTCCTGTGGTATCCGGAGTATCTGCTGTCCCCCCACTGCTGCCTCATCTCCTCCTCTGTCCAGAAATCGTCCTCCAGAAGAACCTGGGTTCCGCCCTCCTTTATACTCTTATAGACAGAGGTGCGCACCAGCACTGCCTGGGCTTTCAGGGCCTCCTCCTCGTAGTCCGCGGGTATCTCCTTTGCCATACGGCCGATGCAGTACTCGTCCAGCGGCAGCTCCAGCTCTGTGTCGTCCTTTTTCACCTTCACACAGGTGGTTTTCACGGCCGTGTCCGCCGGGATGGCCGGGCCGTTCATGAAGACGGTGACTATATAGGGAAGCAGCACGATAATGATGATGTAGCAGCCGATTTTTTTCAGTCTGTTGCGCATAAAAAACCCTCCCATACAGTAGTGTATGAGAGGGTTTGTCTGTTTATTCTTCTTCTGTCTCCACTTCCACTTTGATCTTGTCAAGATGCCAGATGTCATCCACATATTCCTGGATGGTTCTGTCGGAGGTGAATTTGCCGCAGCAGGCTGTGTTGAGAAGAGCCTTCTTTGCCCAGCCCTCTGTGTCCTTGTAGGCCTCCTCCACCTTCTTCTGGGCCTCCGCGTAGGAGCGGAAATCCTTCAGGATAAAATACATATCCGCCCGGCTGCCGCCCTGGTTTGTGAGAAGGGAATTGTACAGGTCGCGGTACATCTCCGTGTCGCCGTTTGAGTAGGTGCCGTCCACCAGCTGATCCACCACCTTGTGGATATCCTGGTCATTGTGATAGATATCCTGGGGATGATAGCCGCCGTAGTTCTCGTAGTTGATAACCTCCTCAGAGCTCAGTCCGAAGATGAAGGCGTTCTCCGCGCCCACTTCCTCCACGATCTCCACGTTAGCACCGTCCATAGTTCCCAGCGTGGGAGCTCCGTTCAGCATAAACTTCATGTTTCCGGTTCCGGAAGCCTCCTTGGAGGCTGTGGAAATCTGCTCGCTGACGTCCGCCGCCGCGAAGATGATCTCCGCGTTGGACACGCGGTAATCCTCGATAAATACAACCTTCAGCTTTCCGTTGATGCTGCGGTCATTGTTCACCACGTCTCCCACGGAGTTGATCAGCTTGATGATCTCCTTGGCCCGGATGTATCCCGCGGAAGCCTTTGCGCCGAAGATAAAGGTCCTTGGATAGAAGGACATCTCCGGGTGCTCCTTGATCTGGTTGTACAGGTACATCACATGGAGGATATTGAGAAGCTGTCTCTTGTACTCGTGGAGACGCTTCACCTGCACGTCAAAGATGGACCGGGGATCCACCTCAATGCCGTTGTGTTTTAAAATGTAGGCCGCGAGGCGCTCTTTGTTCCTGTACTTGATGTCCATGAACTCAGCCAGCGCCTTCGGATCATCCGCGTATTTCTTTAATCCGGACATAAGAGACAGGTCTGTGATCCAGTTCTTTGTGCCCAGCTTTTCTGTTACCCAGTCTGCCAGAAGCGGATTGCCATGCATCAGGAAGCGCCTCTGGGTGATGCCGTTTGTCTTGTTGTTGAACTTCTCCGGCATCATCTCGTAGAAATCCTTCAGCTCCTGGTGCTTCAGGATCTCTGTGTGGAGCCTTGCCACGCCATTTACAGAGAAGCCCGCCACGATGGCCAGATGTGCCATGCGCACCTGCCCGTTGTAGAGAATGGCCATCTTCCTGACCTTCTCCTCATTGCCCGGATACATCTCTCTCACCTGGACGAGGAAACGGCGGTCAATCTCCTGGATGATCTGGTACACTCTCGGAAGCAACTTGGAGAACAGGTCAATGGGCCATTTCTCCAGGGCTTCCGCCATGATGGTGTGGTTCGTGTAGGCGCAGCAATGGGTGGTGATATCCCAGGCCTCGTTCCAACCCAGCCCCTCCTCATCCAGAAGGATGCGCATAAGCTCTGCCACCGCCACTGTTGGATGGGTGTCGTTCATCTGGAAGACCACCTTCTCCGGCAGCTTGTGCAGGTCATCGTGTGACTTTTTATACTTCGCGATAGCCGCCTGGATGCTGGCTGACACGAAGAAATACTGCTGCTTCAGTCGGAGCTCTTTTCCAGCGTAGTGGTTGTCATTGGGATAGAGCACCTCCACGATGGTCTTTGCCAGGTTCTCCTGCTCCACTGCCTTGTGGTAGTCGCCCCTGTCAAAGGAGTCCAGCTGGAAGTTGGTAATAGCCTGGGCATCCCAGATCCTTAGGGTATTTACATGATGGTTGCCGTAGCCCACGACAGGCATATCGTAGGGGATAGCCAGGACTGACTCATAGTTCTCCTGGACGAATTTCGTCCGGTTCGTGGCGTCATCGTACTCTACGCGGATGTTTCCGCCAAAGCGGACTTCCTTTGCGTACTCCTCCCGGCGCAGCTCAAAGGGATTGTCCTCCTTGAGCCAATCGTCCGGCGTCTCCACCTGATAGCCGTTCTCGATCTTCTGCTTGAACATGCCGTAGCGGTAGCGGATGCCGCAGCCGTAGGCTGCGTATCCAAGGGTTGCCAGGGAGTCCAGAAAGCAGGCTGCCAGGCGTCCCAGACCGCCATTGCCGAGGGCTGGATCCGGCTCCTGATCCTCGATGGCATTGAGGTCAATGCCCATCTCGTCCAGAGCCTCCTTTACCTCCCGGTAGGCTGTCATATTGATCAGGTTATTCCCCAGGGCCCTGCCCATGAGGAACTCCATAGACATATAGTAAACTGTCTTCGGGTCATCCTTCTTGAACTGATCCTGTGTGGCGATCCAGTCGTCGATGATGACCTCCTTTACCGCGTAGGACACAGCCTGAAAGAGCTGCTGTGGCGTGGCCTCGTCGATGGTCTTGCGGTAGAGGGTCTTTACATTGTGTTCTACTTCCTTCTTAAAAGCCTTTTTTTCAAATCTGGGATTATACATTTTTTCCATTCCTTTCTTAGAGCCTTATCTTTCGACGCCGATGGTCACTTTCTCGCCGTTGATCTTCCACTCCTTCACATAGCCTGCAGGCTCGGCTTTCTCAACGGAGAGGGCAAGTGTCTCGCTTCCAATCTCCTCCCTGTGGTCGGCGAACACCTTCTCGGCCTTCTCGCTTCCCTGATAGGTGATATGGATCTTGTCGGTCACTTCGAAATCGGCCTCTTTTCTCATGGTCTGTACTTTGCTGATGATCTCGCGGACAAATCCTTCCTCAAGAAGCTCCGGTGTCAGATTTGTATCCAGCACAACGGTGATGCCGCCATTGTCCTCGGACACGTAGCCCTCCATCTGCGCTGTGTCGATGAGAAGATCCTCCCTGAACAGAGTGACCTCCTGCCCGTTTACCTCCAGCTTTAATGCTCCTGTGGCATTGACCTCGTCCATGGCCGCGTTTCCGTCGACCGCGTCCAGGGCCGCCTTGATGCCACCTAACATTTTACCATATTTTGGCCCAACTGTCTTTAACTGTGGTTTAAATGTATATGAAGTAAAGGCACGCACATCGTCTGTAAAGGTCAGCTTCTTCACATTCAGCTCATCCTTGATGATATCCTGGTAAAACTCCGGAAGCTGCGCACCGCTCTTTACGAACATCTGGCCGATGGGCTGGCGGTTCTTGATGTTGGCTGTATTTCTGCATGCACGGCCCATAACGACCACCTTCAGCACCTCGTCCATATTGGCCTCCAGCTCCTTGTCGATCCACTCTTCCTTCACTGCCGGGAAGTCGCACAGGTGAATGCTCTCCGGTGCGGAGGGATCGATGCTGCGGACAAGGTTCTGGTAGATCTCCTCTGTCATGAAGGGGATCATGGGCGCTGCTGTCTTGCAGAATGTAACAAGAGCTGTGTACAGCGTCATGTAGGCATTGATCTTATCCTGGGGCATTCCCTTTGCCCAGAAGCGCTCACGGCTCCTTCTCACGTACCAGTTGCTCATGTCATCCACGAAATCCTGGAGCGCTCTGGCAGCCTCGGGGATCCTGTAATTGCCAAGGTGATCGTCCACCTCTTTCACCAGTGTGTTCATCTTGGACAGGAGCCATTTGTCCATGACAGGCAGTTTTTCATAGTCCAGTGTATATTTTGTGGCGTCAAACTCGTCAATATTCGCGTAGAGCACAAAGAACGCGTAGGTGTTCCAGAGAGTGCCCATGAACTTGCGCTGTCCCTCCACAACGGCTTTGCCGTGGAAGCGGTTAGGCAGCCAGGGAGCGCTGTTCACGTAGAAGTACCAGCGGATGGCATCCGCGCCGTATTTCTCCAGAGCGTCGAAGGGATCCACCGCATTGCCCTTGGACTTGCTCATCTTCTGGCCGTTCTCATCCTGCACATGTCCCAGGACGATTACATTTTTGTAGGGCGCCTTGTTGAAGATCAAGGTGGACACTGCCAGCAGGGAGTAGAACCAGCCTCTTGTCTGATCCACAGCCTCGGAGATAAAATCTGCCGGGAACTGCTGCTCAAAGAGCTCCTGATTTTCGAACGGATAGTGGTGCTGCGCAAAGGGCATGGAGCCTGAGTCGAACCAGCAGTCGATAACCTCCGGCACACGGTGCATCTCCTTGCCGCACTTGGGACACTTAATGGTCACATCATCGATGTAGGGGCGGTGCAGCTCGATGTCATCCGGGCAGTTGTCGGACATGGATTTCAGTTCTTCGATGCTGCCGATGGAGTGCTGGTGTCCGCACTCGCACTCCCAGATATTTAACGGAGTTCCCCAGTAGCGGTTCCGGCTGATACCCCAGTCCTGGACATTTTCCAGCCAGTCGCCGAAACGGCCTTTGCCGATGCTCTCCGGGATCCAGTTGATGGTGTTGTTGTTGGCGATGAGCTCGTCCTTCACAGCCGTCATCTTGATAAACCAGGACTCGCGGGCGTAGTAGATGAGCGGTGTGTCGCATCTCCAGCAGTGGGGATAGCTGTGCTCAAATTTGGGCGCGTCGAAGAGAAGTCCTCTTGCGTCCAGATCCTTCAAAACCTCCGGGTCCGCCTTCTTGACAAACAGGCCGGCAAAGGGTGTGGTCTCGCCCATATTTCCCTTTTCATCTACCAGCTGCACAAAGGGCATGTCGTACTTGCGGCCCACCTTGGCGTCGTCCTCACCAAAGGCAGGGGCGATGTGAACCACGCCGGTACCGTCTGTCAGGGTTACGTAGCTGTCGCATGTCACGAAGAATGCTTTCTTGTTCTGCTTTGCAGCGCAGTCGTAGGCGCACTGATACAGGGGCTCGTACTCCTTGTACTCCAGCTCTTTTCCCTTATAGGTCTCCAGCACCTCGTAGGCCGGCTGTCCCTCTGTGGCCAGCCTTCCAAGGACTGTGTCCAGCAGGGCCTGCGCCATGTAGTACACATAGCCGTCCGCGGCCTTTACCTTTGCGTACTCCTCGTCCGGGTTCACACAGAGGCCGATGTTGGAGGGCAGTGTCCAGGGCGTGGTGGTCCATGCCAGGAAGTAAGCGTCCTCGTCCTTCACCTTAAAGCGGACAATGGCGGAGCGCTCCTTTACATCCTTGTAGCCCTGCGCCACCTCCTGGGCAGACAGAGGCGTGCCGCAGCGGGGGCAGTAGGGAACGATCTTGAAGCCCTTGTAGAGAAGGCCCTTGTCCCAGATTTTCTTCAGCGCCCACCACTCGGACTCGATGAAATCATTGTCATAGGTAACGTAAGGATGCTCCATATCTGCCCAGAAGCCGACTGTGTTGGAGAAATCCTCCCACATGCCCTTGTACTTCCAGACGCTCTCCTTGCATTTGTTGATAAATGGCTCCAGGCCGTACTCCTCGATCTGGTCCTTGCCGTCCAGGCCAAGAGCTTTCTCCACCTCCAGCTCCACCGGCAGACCGTGGGTATCCCAGCCCGCTTTTCTGGGCACCATATATCCCTTCATAGTGCGGTATCTGGGGATCATGTCCTTGATAACACGGGTCAGTACATGACCGATGTGGGGCTTGCCGTTGGCTGTCGGCGGCCCGTCGTAGAAGGTGTAGGTCTCGCCCTCCTTCCTGTTATCCATACTCTTCTCAAAAATGTGATTGTCTTCCCAGAACTTCTCAACCTCTTTCTCGCGGTCCACAAAGTTCAGGTCTGTTGGAACTTTCTTGTACATGGCTTCCTCCTTGTGAAAATGTTAACAGGGGACGTAATACTTTTAAAAAGTATTACGTCTGAACTTACACTAACTCCTGTGTTATTGTGTATATTGTTTGGAACATTTATGAAAAAAAGACCTTCACCCGATTAGGATGAAAGTCGTATTCCCTCATTTATAAACCACCTAACATACTATCATATGCCTTCCGGTAACGGCGGACTCCGTCAGCTCTTACTCATACTCTTTTCGGAAGCTGCGACTCTGAAGTGATGTTCAGGCACACCCTACTTGTACCGGCCTCACACCGCCGCCGGCTCGCTTTGACGTTCCCGCATGCCCTACTGTCTTCGTCACGGTCTTTCTCATATGGTTTTCTAAGACTATTACTTTTTACACGGTAAAAATTATAATAGGAAACCCCTGATAAGTCAAGGGTTTCCCTTTTATTTTCGACATTCTGCGTTATATTCCCGGCCAGTCCTCTGTCAGGGTCTTCGCCTGCGGCGTCCCCTGCGTCTCCTGCGCCTCTGCCGCCTGCACCAGGTAGTAAAGAGGATAAGCACAGCCAGGATCAGGATAATGACTGCCGCCACGACCATAAGGATCTTCCACACGCTGATTCCCCCGGCCTCTTCCTCCTGCGCCTCCGCCTCCTGGAAGGAGGCGTTTTTGTTCACCTGAACCTTGATCCGGCCCACCGGGTTGTCCTCATAGGTGTAGTCCAGGAACGACGTGCTGTTTCCCCCCGTGACCTGTTCCAGCTTTGCATCCAGGCTGGACAGCTTAAACCCGGATGGGATGGTGACATTGGCTGAGTCCAGTATCTTTTCTATGGCCTCATTGTCACCCGCGTCAATAGAAGCGTGCTGAAAATTGTTAAATCCGTACTCCAGAAGCGCCGTTGTGTCAGAGTAGACATGCCCCGGGAACACCTTCAAGGTGACGCAGACAAGCTTCATGTTTCCATTGTCCGCCATGGTCACCAGAGTATTGTTCGCCTCGGTCGTGTAGCCCGTCTTTCCTCCCACCGCGTACTCATAGTAATCGCTGTAGCCCGGCACCAGCATCTCATGCTTCTGCTGGAAAATATGTTCCTCTGTGGTGGCAGATGCCGGTATGGTATAGTTTGCCGTCTGGCAGATGGTAAAAAACTCCGGATAGTTAAACAGCTCTTTTGCGATCAGCGCCATATCCCTTGCGCAGGTATAGTGATTTTCGTCCTGCACGCCGTTTGTGTTGACAAAGTTGGAATTGGTTCCCCCCAGCTCTTCCACCTTGCGGTTCATCTCATCTATAAACCACTGGTAGTCCTCTCCCTGGGTCTTCGCCACCGTCTCTCCCACCGCGTAGGCTACTTCATTGGACGAGGCCAGGAGCATAGCGTAGAGGGCCTGCTCCATGGAGATGACATTTCCCTCCTTCAGGCCGATGGAGGCATAGCCGCTCCCTAAGCAGGTCAGGCTTTCCGCCGTGATCACCACGTCCTCCGTCATATCACAGTATTCAAAGGCCAGCAGGGCAGTCAAAAGCTTGGTGATGCTGGCCGGGTACTCCTGCTGATCAATATTCTTTCCATATAATACAGCCCCTGTCTCTGCGTCCATCACAATTCCCGCGTCACCGTAAATGCCGGGTCCCTGGGGCCACTCCTTCAGATGGTTTGTCTGTACCTCCTGCTTGTAGGTGTCCTCCAGCTGCTTCTGATAGGGATCCTTCCCCTCTTCGGCCTGAGCTCCGTCCTGGGGCTGAGCTGTGTCCGCCGGGGCAGTGGCGCAGGCTGTATGCGGCACTGCTGTTATAGCGATCATTACTGACATGAGCAGACAGCCCGCTGTCCGTAAACCTTTTTTCATCTTCAACAGTCTCCTAAAAGAATTTGCGTCTATTATTATAGGCTATTTTTTCTTTTTCTACAACCAGAAAAACAGCCCATCCCGTATTTGCCGCTTACTCCAATACGACAGAAAACCTTTCTCCGTCCCCGCCGGAAATCCGCTTACCCGGTGATCAGCTTAAAAACCGCGATACATACAGAAAATACGGCTACGCCCTTTTTTAGAGGCTCCGGCTTCAGGAAGGAGGTATTTCTGCTTCCCGCCCAGACCCCGGCGCCGTGGCTGATCATGGAGACCGCCAGGAGGGAAAGAAAGGTTCCCGGATCACACTGGAGGCTGTATCCGATGCAGGAGGGAATGGCGATGAAAATAGAGTTAAAAAGAGCCACACCCACCGCGGTCTTCACAGGCACGCCCAGCACTACCAGCAGAGGCATCACAAGAATGGGACCTCCCGCACCGGAGAGAGCGCACAGGGCTCCGGTCACAAGTCCAAAGGCGACCATTCCCCACGCCGGAAGCTTTTCCCTCCCCCCTGTCTTCCTGTCCCTGTCCTTTCGAAGCAGAATGGAGATGCCGGAGGCCAGCACTACGAGGTAGAGGATCCTCTTGACCAACGACTCGTCCATCAGAAGGTTCAGCCAGACGCCAAGAGACGCCCCTATAAGGCTCCCGGCGCTGATCAGAAGTCCCAGCCTGACATCCAGATTTTTCGCTCTGTGATAATTCCACGCTCCCAGCACGCCGGAGATGAGGAAAGCAAAAAAGCTGAGCGCCATCCCCTGGGCCGCCGGCATGCCCATGAACCCGGAGTACAGCATGGGCAGGAGAAATCCGGCAATTCCTGTCAGCCCGATCATACCTCCCACCAGAAGATTTGCAAGAATAACGATCAAATATTCCACCATTAGGTCTGTATCCTTTCTGTTTTTTGCAGGATTTTATGCAAAATTATTTCTGTAGGAGACTGCCTCCCGGTAAATCTCCTCCTCATCCAACGTCTGAATCTGGTAGTCTCTCATGAGTACCTTTCCCCCACACACTGAATCCCTCACGTCGCCGGCCCCCACGCTCTCCAGCACTGTGTTGGCCATGTGCCCGTACACAGCCATGTAGATCCGCTTCCTGTCAATTCCTATGATATCGGCCCTGGCTCCAGGCAGGATCCTCCCGTCTCTGTCCGGGTCTCCTCCCAGGCATGCCTGTCCGCCCCGGGTGGCCATGTCGAGTATGGTCCTGGCCGGCATGATGGCGGGCTCCGACAGGGGCACGCCCCAGGTCAGGTTCATGACGGACCGGAAGATCTTCATCTCCTGGAACAGACTCAGGCCCCCGTGGGCAGCCCCGTCTGTCCCCAGCCCCACCGTAATACCTCTCTCAAGGAGCTCCGGTGTCCGGGGCGCGGCCTTGCCGCAGTTGCTGAAGGGACAGTGGCAGACCTTCACTCCCCGCTTTTCCAGCAGACGGATCTCACTCTCCGACAGGAGCAGGCTGTGTGCCCCCAGGAAATCCGGCCCCAGCACACCCAGGCTGTCCAGATACTCGTAGGGGCGCAGCTGCTTTCTTTCCATGTAAAAATTGATCTCTCCCGGGTACTCGTTCATGTGGGCCTGCAGCATGGTCTGGTTTTCCTTCGCTCTCTCAGCCGCCATGAGGATCAGTTCCTCCGAACAGGATATAAGAGATCTGAGAGAATAGTAAACTTTTAAATTTTCTTGTCCATGAAATTCTTTATATAGTTCATCCGTTTTTCGAATAGCTGTCTCCGCATCCATGGCGATGGACGCAGGCAGACCCTTCTGGTCCATGGTGGAGTAGGAGAGGACTCCCCGCAGCCCACTGCGGGCATAGACGCCTGCTGCCTCCTCCATAAAATAGCTGCCCGCGTCGATAAATCCCGTTGTCCCCGCGTGGATCATCTCCACTGCCGCCATCCGGGCGCTGAGCCTCATCTTCTCCGGTGTCAGGGTACTCTCGTAGGGCAGCATGATACGTGTCCAGATCATGGGCATCTCATCCAGCACTCTCCCCCGCAGGAGCTGCTGCCCTGTGTGCATGTGGCTGTCCACAAGCCCGGGCATGTACACGCAGCCTCTCCCGTCCAGCTCCTCCTTCCAGTCATAGCTTTTCCTCAGCCTTTCGGCCGTGTCAATTGCTTCTATTCTTCCGTCCTTTATGAGGATACTTTTTCCTTCCACCAGCTCAAAATCTTCATCCAGATAATCGCTGTCCCGGATCAGAAGATCCGCTTCTATTTTCCTATCCATTTCTTTCTCCCTATCAAACTCACACTTGCAATGGTCCGCAATAGTTTTTCAGTATCATCCATCTATATAGCGTTGGTCAGTGACAGGACGATCTGCGCAATGCAGGCTGATCCTAGAAAGGTGCCTGTCATGACAAGTACGCCCACTATGATCATCTTCCAGCCCTGCTTTACAAAGGATTTGATCTGATCCCCGATGGAGATGCCCGCGTAGGCTCCCACCAGTGTGAGGGGCGCTGTAAAATTGATGCTGTTCGCCGACGCGATGACGAACTCCCTGGCCGGACATAAGGGGCTTGCCACGAGCAGCCCGATGATGGAGCAGTAGGCCACGATGGGCAGGCGCAGAGGCACCAGCTTGCTGACTACCACTGCGGCAGCGGAGATGCCTAGTAAGATGAGGATTCCCGGAAGGGACTCCATAAAGCCCACATCAAACCCGATAAAGTTGGCCAGGGCAATGCCAAGTCCTGATATAACTAATAAAATTCCCCACTCTGCGTATCTCATCTATCTTTCCTCCTCTGTCTTTTTTCTGCTCTCCAGCACCTCGCTTGGCTCCCGACGCAGCCGAGCGATGGGCGGCTCCAGCAGCTGATACAGCTTCTTCGTCAGCGGTATGCCCACAAAGATCGCCACATAGATGCCGGTGATTCCGGATATGGTCTCGCTGGTACTCGCCAGAGCGGACAGCTCCGCCGCCATATTCGGGTAGATGAGAGCCAGGCTGGCTGTAGCGCTGGCCATGAGAATGCCGGCTCCCACACCTGAGGCCATGCCCAGAGCGTAGGGATGGAAAATGTGAAGCGCCGCCACCATGGTGGTCATGAAGCCAAAGTAGATCGTTCCCACCATGCCCCCGACTACATAGATAGACAGGCTTCCTCTCGTCTCCGGCGAGTCCGGACCGAACATGTCCGTGATCAGAGCCAGGTTGGACTCTCTGTTGATGGAATGGGTGGCTCCGATGGCCTCCCTCTTCAGGCCCAGGAGCAGGGCAAAGGGAAGGGCCAGAAAAATGGTTCCCAGATTGCCGATCTCCTGCAGAATCAGGGCAGGCCCTGCCGAGAGGATCACTTCAATGCTGGCTCCTGCATTGATGCCCAGCTTAGCGATAAAGGGACAGATGGCCACGATGACCAGCTTGGACGCCGCCTTTACCTCCTTCTTATTAAAGATCTTCAGCACCTCCGGCCCTGAGATCACTCCCATGATGAGGGAGTAAAAGATCGGGAACAGGATCAGCGTCCCCGGTCCAAGCGGAACCTGGATCTGTCCGATGCTGTCCGCGATCACGATAAACACAAATGCCAGAATAAAGATCTTGTACTCCGCCTTCAGTCTGGCCATGGTAGATGGATAAGCGTAGGTCTCCTTTTTCATCTCATTTCTCCTCGTTCTATTAAGAATTCTTATAACATCCACGTATTATATAAGAATAACTTGTATAAAAAAAGGACAAATGGGCTGTTTTTGATGTATACTGTAAAAAAAGAGGGGGATTTGTCATGACACTGTCAGAACTGCTCATAAGAGTACCGGAACTGGAAAATTATATCCGCTATATGCCCGATGAGCTGCGGGACCGCTGTACGGTCCGCACCTATCCGCCCGGAACCATCATCCACCAGAAGGACGCCGAGCTGGACTACTTCGGCATTGTCTGCGAGGGCTATCACCGGGTCATCAATGAATTTGAAAATGGAAATGTTTTTATGATCGAAAGAAACGATCCCATTGACTTTGTGGGGGAGGTGGCCATCCTTGCCGGAAAGCCCCGCACCTCCGTCACCTTAGAGACCACCACAGAGTGCACGGTTCTGTATTTCTCCAGAAAGGATTTCGAGAACTGGATCTCAAAGGACATTCATTTTCTGCGGCTGGTGTCCCAGAAGGTGGCCTACAAGCTGTACCGCTCCTCCTACAACCGGGGCAACCGCCTGTTCTACCCGCCCCAGCATCTTCTTCTGGCCTATATTCTCCAGTACATAGAGGAATACGGCTCCTGCGTTGTAAAAAGGACCCGGGAGGAAATACACGAGGAGACCGGCATCTCCGTGAAGACGCTGAACCGGACCATCCGAAAGCTGAAGGAGGAGGGGCTTGTGGGAATCACCAAGGGGAAGGTGTCCATGACCAGGGAGCAGCAGGCGATGGCCAGGGAATATCTGAAGAGAGAGTAGACAGATCATGTCCACAAACTGCTTCCCGCACTCAAATGTGGGCTTCAGCTTTTTCTTCCCAACAGCCAGGAAAGGGACAGATCTCCCTGTCCCTTTCTTAGCTGCTCTTTATGTATTTTTATGCTGCGTATATTTCTTTTCCCGCTCCTATGCCATCACAGACTTCATAGCCTCTGCCAGCTTGTCTTTCTCGGCCTGGGCCTCTGCCAGATCCTTTCCGAGCGTTGTGTAGTAGATCTTGATCTTCGGCTCTGTTCCGGAGGGGCGGACGATGACTGTCTCGCTGTTCTCCAGCTTGTAGATCAGCACGTTGGCTGAGGGAAGTCCTGTCTCCTCCGGCTTTGTGTAGTCCGTCACAGAGGCTACCTTGTACCCCGCGATCTCTGTCAGCGGGTTGTCCCTCAGGCTCTGCATGATGCCTGCCATCTTGTCCATGCCGCTCAGTCCCGGGAACTCAAAGCTGTCCACCTTGTTGAGGTAGCGGCCGTACTGAGCATAGATCTCCTCCATCCTCTGCTTCAGGGAGCTTCCGATGCTCCTGTAGTAGGCTGCCATCTCGCAGATCAGCATAGAGCCGATGACTGCGTCCTTATCACGCACATAGGGGCCTGCCAGATATCCGTAGCTCTCCTCAAATCCGAAGATGAAGCGGTCCACTTCTCCTGCTTCCTCCAGCTGCGCAATCTGGTCGCCGATCCACTTAAATCCTGTCAGCACGCTGCGCAGCTCCACGCCGTAGTGCTCTGCCACTGCATCTGCCAGCGGTGTGGATACGATGGACTTCACAGCAACTGCCTTCTCAGGCATGGTTCCCTTCTCAATGCGTCCCGCGCAGATGTAATCCAGAAGCAGCACGCCCACCTCATTTCCGCTCACCAGCTCGTAGGAACCGTCCGGGCACTTCATGGCAATGCCCACCCGGTCTGCGTCCGGGTCTGTGGCCAGCATCAGATCCGCACCTGTCTCCTTCGCCAGGTTCAGTCCCTGCTCAAGGGCCTCAAAAATTTCAGGGTTGGGGTAGCTGCATGTGGTAAAGTATCCGTTGGGGTACTCCTGGTCCGGGACGATCGTGATATCTGTCACACCGATATCCTTTAACACCTGTGTCACCGGCACAAGTCCGGAGCCGTTCAGGGGGCTGTACACAAGCTTCAGCCCTGCTGTCCTGCAAAGTCCCGGACGGACCTGTCTGGACTCGATAGCGTCATAGAGGGCCCTCTTACAATCATCGCCCACAAAGCGGATCAGTCCTTCCTCCACGCCGGCTGCAAAGGACATATACTTTGCGCCTGTCAGCACGTCCGTCTTCTGTATCTCCTCGTATACGATGGCCGCCGCATCGTCTGTCATCTGGCAGCCGTCCGGCCCGTAGGCCTTGTATCCGTTGTATTTTGCAGGGTTGTGTGAGGCTGTCACCATGATACCTGCATTGCAGTTATAGTAACGGGTCGCAAAGGAGAGCGCCGGCACAGGCATGAGCGCGTCGTAGATCCGCACCTTGATACCATTTGCAGCCAGAACCCCTGCCGCGTTTTTCGCAAACACATCGCTCTTGAGGCGGCTGTCATAGCTGATGGCAACAGTCTGTGTGCCTCCCTGTGTCTTTACCCAGTTGGCAAGGCCCTGTGTAGCCTGCCGTACTACATAGATATTCATACGGTTTGTTCCTGCTCCCAGCACGCCGCGCAGTCCGGCTGTGCCGAATTTCAGCGCCACAGCAAAGCGCTCCTTTATCTCCTCGTCATTTCCCTCGATCCGGGCCAGCTCAGGATGAAGATCTGCATCCTCCAGGTCCGCTTCCAGCCAACGCTTGTAATCTTCCTGATACATTTTTACCACTCCTACTACTTGCTTATTGATTTTTTTGTGTAAAAATTACAACACTTAGTAATAATATACCATGTTTACCGCTGAACGGCAATCAATATATCGCCCCCTGGCAGGAAATTATGCGTGGGGGATGTCCGTGTACTCGCTGATCTCCCGGCTGATGGTGCACAAATCCTCCACAGACAGGTCATGGAGATCCGCATGCCCTGTGATCCGGGCGAACATCTTCAGCTCCTCCAGGGAGACGTTCAGAAAGTTGGCCACCCTGGCTGCCGCCGCATCCTCGTGGAGCCGGGCCCGCAGGTCCTGATCCTGGGTGGCGATGCCCATGGGACACATGCCTGTTCCGCAGATCTTATACTGCTGACAAGCCATGGCAATGAGGGCCGCGGACGCCACTGCCACCGCGTCCGCTCCCATGGCGATAGCCTTGGCGAAATCCGAGGACACCCTCAGTCCGCCGGTGATGACAAGGCTGATGTCCGAGTGGATGCTGTCCAGGTATTTTCTCGCCCTGTGGAGGGCATAGATGGTGGGCACACTGGCAGAGTCTCTCAGGAGCTTCGGAGAGGATCCGGTTGCCCCGCCTCTCCCGTCTATGGTGATGAAATCCGGCTCCGCGTACACGCAGAAGGCCAGATCCCTCTCGATCCTTCCGGCCGCTATCTTCACGCCGATGGGCCGCCCCTCGGAGGCATATCTCAACTGAGTAATAAGATTTTTCAAATCCTCCTTTGTCTCAATGCCGGGAAATCTGGATGGCGCGATCACATCCTTTCCCATAGGCTTATTCCTCACCTGACTGATCTCACGGGTCACCTTTTCCCCCGGGAGATGGCCCCCCATGCCCGGCTTTGTCCCCTGCCCGATCTTGATCTCTATGGCATCCGCGTTTCTCAGATTTTCCGGCGTTACGCTGTAGAGGTTGCCCACATACTCAAAGATGTACTTATCGGCTGCCTCCATCTCCTCCGGGAGTATTCCCCCCTCTCCCGAGCACATGGCGCTTCCTGCCATGGCCGAGCCTCTTGCCAGGGACATCTTTGCCTCCCTGGAGAGGGCGCCAAAGGACATGTGGGATACATAGACCGGATTTTCCAGCACCAGAGGCCTGGCCGCATACTTTCCGATCACTGTGGTCGTCCGGACAGGCGCGTTCTCATCCAGAGGCATGGGATCCAGCTGGGCTCCCAGAATGAGAATATCGTCCCAGGACGGCATAGGCAGCTCCGTTCCCATGGAAGCTGAGATGCTCTTCCCAGTCACCGCCATCTCGTGAATTTCCTTCATGTACCTGCAGGACTCGTCCCTGCGCACAAACTCCTTCGGATAGTCCAGCTTCAGCTCCTTTTCCCGGGGCGGCTCCGCACCCTGCTCCTCCTCGTAGACCGCAAACCTCTCCGTGGGCTGGTGACAGACAGGACACTCCTTCAGCCTGGAGAAAGGCGCTTTCTCCCGCTCCTCATCGTAAATATACCCACACACCGTGCATCTGTACTTTGCCATTCCTTCCACCTCCTGAAATGTATTTGTTTCTGTCTTATTTCGTCTTTTATCTCTGATAGCTTCAGTATAGCATGATTTCTCCACGCCGCAAACTGGACTGGTCACTTTTTACAGTTTTGGCTATTGCTGACCAGTTCACTTTCTGTTATATTTCCAATACAATCTACAGATCAGGAGGCGGTATTTAGTCATGAAACGAATTGTTACTCTTCAGGATATTTCCTGTGTGGGGCGCTGCTCAACCACAGTAGCCCTCCCTGTCATCTCAGCTATGGGCGTGGAGTGCGGCATCCTCCCCACGGCGGTTCTCTCCACCCACACCATGTTCCGGAATTTCACCTGCAAGGATCTGTCCGACCAGATCGATCCCATCTCCGATGCCTGGGAGAAGGAGGGCATCTCCTTTGACGGGATCTACACCGGGTACCTGGCCTCCGGCCAGCAGTGCGGTCAGGTCAGAGAGTTCTTTAATCGGTTCCGCACAGAGAAGAACCTGATCCTTGTGGATCCTGCCATGGCGGACAACGGAAAGCTCTACCTTGCCTTTGACGAGAGCTTCCCCGCCTCCATGGCAAAGGTCTGCGCGGGTGCGGATGTAATCCTCCCCAACATCACCGAGGGATGCCTTCTCACCGGCATGCCCTACCGGACCGAGTACGACGACTCCTACATCACAGAGCTTCTGCAGCGGCTCCTGGAGCTGGGATGCGGCGCAGCGGTCCTCACGGGAGTCAGCTATGAGCCGGACCGACTCGGGGTGGCCAGCCTGGACAGCAAGGGGAACGCCTTTTCCTACTTTACAAAAAAATGTCCCCAGAGCTATCACGGTACAGGGGATCTCTATTCCTCCACCGCCTTCGCAGGACTGATGCGGGGACTCTCTCTGGGCGACGCCCTTTCCCTGGCAGCGGACTATGTGGTGGCCTGCATTGAAGCCACCGCCAGGTCGTCCGAGGCCAGATGGTACGGCGCGGAGTTCGAGTCCCAGATCCCTTGGCTGTGCAGGGAACTGGAGGAGAGACTTGGGAAAGAGAGATAAAAATAACCTGGTCGGTTTTTCGGAACCTGACCAGGTTATTTTTAGATTTAAAATTTTTTATATTAATCATACTCATCTTCACTTTCTTCATACTGTCCAGCACCTTGTCAGCATCAAAATATGAGTTGTTTAAAATGGGTTCCAGATCAATATATTTATGTTTGTATTTTGCTGTAATAGGAATGTGAAGTCAAACTTTTTTCTTCCGGGAACAAAAAAGTTTTCCCTACTGTAAAAAAGCAGAGCCCCCGCAAACGCAGAAGCTCTGTCCTCATCCCGTTCCCTGCAGGAATCGAACCTGCACTTGATCCTTAGGAGGTCTCCTGACCACTGTCAATCCAAGTCATGTTCAGTTCACACAAGGCACGCTGTTAAAGCATTTTTACTATTGTTCAAATCGTTTCTGGTCAATTGCTGTCAGCCTCTGTAAACCCGGAACAACCGGTAGATATTAGCCGGATATTGGCTGCGGCTAATAAAAGGTGTTCGGCTTACTGTCAACGGCTTCCTAAAGGATCGGCTACCATGCCCGCCTTAGCAGGAATGATATACAATATTCAATTGATCAGATTTACTATCTATACTATACCGTGTAATGGTCAGTTTGTCTACGTTTTTTCGACCACTTCATTTTTGTCTTACAAATTGATATTTTCCATAATCTCTTTTCTTCCAAAAATCTTATCAAATCCCATTTTCTCAAACAAAAGATTTGCTTTTTCTTTGCTGCCTGGTTCGCATTCAGTTTATCAATAGCATTATGAATTGAAATTTTTTCCAAATCAATTAACGCTTTTTTCGGATCAATTAACACCTTTTCCGGATCAATTAACACCTCTTTTTCTGGACCATTATAATTCAAATTATAAAGAATAACAAAAAAGAGGTTGGAGTTGATCTAAAAAGTGGACTATCACTTCTCCTCTGAAATCTCCCAATGGCCATTTGATCCCCGTCCAATATAATTTACGTGATCCATTTGTTTTATACGGCGTTTTACCGTCTTAGAACTCACGCCTAAAATCATAGCCATCTTTTCTGTGCTCATCTTGTTGTTTTTTTGAATTAAGCCAATAATCTGATCCTCCATATTATCCTGGGGGACATTCTGAGGGACATCCGGGGGACATTCTGAGGGACATCATAATTCAGATTTGACATCACCACCGTAAACTGATATCTGTCTGAACGAAATATAGGCTTTTTTGTATCGTCATAATTTATCTGAAACTCATATCCATAAGACACATCCTCTGCTTGACTCTTTAAGATGCTTCATCTACGTGATTTACTGTATTTATATTAAAGCGCAATTCTAAGCTTCCGCCGGACCCAGCCGATACATTTGCTGATACATCCTTTTTGTATCACGATATCGTCCGGAACAGCGCAGCCCGTATATTTCATCTGCGCTATACGGAAGATGATACAAATTTTCTCTGGTAACAATGACAAAATAACTGTCGCTTCTTTTTACAGCATCCGCGAACTCTTCCGTAGTGACAAAAACATTCCCGTCATCAATAAAAAATATAGTATCTGCTGCCTCCTCCACAGACCACTTCCAGTTATCCCTGTACAATACTTTGCATGGGACTTCACTGATCAGCTCTATTCCGCTGGAATCTTCATAATGCCGTGCCTGCCATATCATATCAATGAGTGTTGTTTTTCCTGTTGCACTGTCTCCACGGATTATGGTTATTTTTTCTTCTATTTCAAGCTCGTAATAAAGCCTGTTGTTTTTTACAATAATCTTATGCTTTCCCGTCATCTTCTCACCTACACGTACTTAGCGGCAACCGCTATAAAACGATCAAGATCATGCACCATTTCCCCATTGTTAAGAATTTTGATTTCAAAAGGCCCTTTTCCAAAATTCATAATATGCCGCAGATTAATTGTCAGATCCTTCCTTTTTCCGATTTCCAGAATCCATTTCGCACAATTGTTGCCACAAGCGGATGCATTGAATATTCTTCCTGAATCATCAAAAGCCATCAAAATCAATGTTTTTACACCGCCTGATATCTCTTTTACAGAGATCGGACCCAATACAGGACTCTCGATAAGATGAGGACCGATGACTTCTGATTTATCTACATCTTTTATCATTTCTACAGTCAGGGAATCTGTGATCCACTCATCATCATACGTATTATTAAAATAAGCAGGCGGATAATAGATTGCCTCTTCCATTTGCCCCAGATAGATGCTCAGCATGACATACCTCCATTTTTCTGTTGATCTTCTTTCTAAAAAATCAACAAACAAAAATAACTCAACCTAATACCTTCATTATAAGCAAATACAGATTCCCTGTCTATCTTGATTATACTTTACTGTTCATTTTTGACGCCATCGATACCAGCAGCGCAGCCATCTCCGGATCAGCCAGCACTTTTCCAAGCAATTCCGGATCCACTCCCTCTGGCACCTGCAGCACATTCTCCGGCATCTTCTGGTGGATATCCGGATCAAGTTCTTTCTTTTCATAAAATGCTTTTTCAAAAAGTTTTGCATTTTTCCTCCTGTCATCATCCAGGATATGAGAATAAACATTCAGGATCATATTGGCCTGGGAATGACCGGAATCTCCCTGCGTAGCCTTGATATCACCGCCATTCAGCTTCAGCTTATAAGTAACGCTGGTATGCCGGAGGCTGTGTGTAACTACAGAAGGCAGATTGTTTTCAGCAATAAGTTTCTTCAATCCATTCAAGATCACATCTTCACCGACAGGAAGGCCATAGGGTGTTGCCAGTACCAGGTTATAGTCCATATATTCATCCCCCATTACTTCTTTTTCCAGATCCTGTTTCTTCTTCCACTCGACAAGCATAAGCGCCACAGTCCGCGGGATGAAAACTTTTCTTTCGCTGCCTTCTGTTTTTGGCTTTTTTAAAATACGGACTGTTTTGTTGGATTTTCTGGTTTCTGGAAATACAAGGAGTACATCTTTTCCATCCAATGCTTTCAAAGCCTCCTTACTTACTCTCTGCAATTCTTTATTGATAACGATATAAGCCCGATCCTCTTCAATCGCTTCCATAGAAATATCCATAGCGTCCCAGGAAAGCGCTGTGACCTCGCCGGGACGGAGAGTACCGGCAAAAATAATATTACAGGCCAGGACAACTCTCTCATCAACACATACATCCATTGCGTGCATCATAGTGTCTGCTTTCCATATCTCGCGCTTTTTAGGCGTATGTTTGGGGACAGTCGCCCGCTGACATGGATTTTTCTCCATCAGTTCCCATTTAATTGCCTGCTCAAAGCAGTTGCGGAGCAGCTTGTGAATTTCCCGTATCGTTCCTGTTGTAACATACTCGCTTTTTGGTTTTTTGGTCATCGGATTGACAACAGCCGGTGTTTCCAAAAGTGTCTGATAGTATTTTTCTATAAAATGCGTATTCAAATCCGAAAGTTTCACTTTGCCTATCATCGGCTTGATATAATTCCTGATCAGCCCAACTTTTCCCTGATATGTAGACATTACCCAGGCTTTTGTTCCATAAATAAAAACATATTCATCGAGAAGATCCGACAGGTAGGTACACTTAGGCGCAACAAATGTTCCCAACTCCTGCTTATACTCAATTTCCTTCTTGCGTTTGCGGGCTTCCGCCTTTGTATCATATGTTTCCCATTTTTGCTTTCTTTCGCCCGCATCATTCTTATAATAATAGACAACTTTATACTTGTGGTTTCGTTCCTGTATGGACGCCATTCTTCTTTCTCCTTTCTTCCAGCCATGCTTCAAATTCTTTTCTGCAAATCCGTACCCGGTTTCCAATATGTATGATTGGAAATTCTTCCCTCTGATACCAGTTTACAATCATGGATCTTGAAACCTTTGCCATCAGTGCTGCTTCTTCCGGAGTCAGATAACTAAGATTTCCATTACATCTCCGATCTCCGGTCTGCAAAAGTTTCTTTCGTCGGTAATTTGCCAATGCTATATTTTCTTCCACAGCAAGTTCTTTATAATCATTGCAGGGTGACAACTGATACTCTTCCTGCTCATCAAGAAATTTCTGGAAGCTTTCTTTTGTGATCCGTTTCTGATCAGCAATAATAACTGTAGAAAAATATTTTCCATATTTTCTGCTTTTCAGCAGCGTATAAACAGTTCCTCTGCTAACACCAAGCAGTCTCGCCATATCCGGCATACTGATGGTTGCCTCATATAATTCTCTCTTTGCTTTACGATCCTCAGCCGTCTGATACTTCGTCTGTCCGTTGTACCAATTCCAAAATACATCTTTCGGTATCCGCTTCCAGTAATCGATCGTAACTGTCTCAAGCCTTGCCCTTTTAACCAGGTCATAGGCAACGCTTTCTTCAATTTCCAACAGCTGCGCGATATCACGTACAGAAAAGGACCATTCCTTTAGTTCCAGTCCCGGTTCTTCCCCGGTCACTTTCTGATATTTCACTTGATTGGCATACCACTTTTCAAAACTGGCAATATTGACCCGCAGCTTGCCGGCAATCTCTCTGGACTCAAATACATTCTTATGAAGAAGCCAGTACCGATCCGTCTTCTTAAGTCCTAACAGTTCTCCCATTTCCGCTACACTCATCCATTTCTTTTGAGGAGATGGTTTTCTTTTGTATGGACTATGGGATTCAATGGCCTCGATCATGTCCTGGTATTCTTCTTTCATCCATTCTTCCTTTTTATTCATAGTCAATTCTCCCTTCCTGCTGAAAGAATAACGGAAATATAAAAATAGCGTTACTATGTCGATGAACTTTTTCCATAGGAAAATTATTCTTCAGAAGGCTGTTTATCCAGCCAGTCGTCAAAACTTTTCTTGGAAATCCGGTACTTTCCGCCGTCCAACTGGATCCAGCGAAATTCATTTCTTTTCAAAAGGCTGTAAACTGTCGGCCTGCTGACTCCAAGGATTTCCTGTAATTCTGCTACTGTATAACACCGTTTCTCTGCCATCATGCATACCTCTTTCCATTCATTAATACGAAGAGTCATGATATTAACCTCTTCATATATAGAAAGGAAATCGGGGAATTTTACAGCGTCTGTGATTAACTTTTTTTGATTATTTTTGACAGTCCAAATAAGAAATAAAAAATAATTTGAAATTTTTCAGGACTCACACTGTAAAACAAGCCCTTTTCGTTTCTATTAGTGAGAGGGTTTGAATTTTCAAAGAGCAAGATCCACCCCGTAATACAAAAGCAGATTTTCTGACTTTTGCATTCTCCGTGGTCGGGCTCTTGATGGGGATTCCGTTTCCCCATACCCTCGGCAATTCCCATACATTTCTTTATCCAACACTGATCAAGAAAGTATCGGAATTATATTGGCTTCCAACAGAATGTTGGGCGCAGCACTGAAATCTACACGGAAGGGACAGCCGGTATTTCAGTGAATGGCGCCGCTTTTGGCGGCTCCATTTATCACACAGTGGAAGGAGGAGTATGAAGAAGATCAAGAAAAATAACGAACAGCAACGCACACACATCATCTGCTTAAGGCTGACGGATATAGAACTGTCTGTATTAGAGGACCGGGCTGAAAAGTGCAGGATGACAAGATCAGACTTCATCCGAAACGTGATCTTAAACAGGAAACTGACTCCGAAATACCAGATTGTAATTGACAGCGAGGAAGTCAAATCACTTCTCGCACAATATGGAAAAATCGGATCCAACCTGAACCAGATCGCCAGGCATTTTAACAGTGGCGGGGAACGCTCTCTTGCCATGCAGGAGGAGATAGAACGTGCAATTGCAGAACTTTATGCACTGCGGAAAGAAGTACTTCGATTGGCAGGTGATTATTCTGGCAGTTATCAAACACATAAAAAGTCATAACGCCAATTATTCTGACACAATGGAGTATTTGCTGTTTCAGCATGATGAGAAAACCGGCAAGATGCTTCAAAATGAACTGGGACAGAAAATTCTCCGGGATGAATTCTATCTGGACGGGCTCAACTGTAATCCTGATACATTCGATATTGAATGCAGAATGACAAATGAAGCATTTAAGAAAAACCGCAGGCGAAACGAATTAAAAAGTCACCATTACATCATCAGTTTCGATCCAGCGGACGTCTCGGAATGTGGGCTTACTGGGAAAAGGGCACAGGAGCTTTGTCTGGAATTTGCAAAAAAGAACTTCCCAGGCTATCAGACGGTAGTGGTCACCCACACAGACGGCGGCAATCATTCCGGCAATATCCATACCCATATCGTAATCAACAGTGTCCGCAAAAATGCCGTGGAACGACAGAATTATATGGATAAGCCAAATGAAGAAAAGGCCGGCTATAAGCATCGGTCCACAAACCGGTTTCTGGGACATCTGAAAAAGGAAGTCATGGCCATGTGTGAGCGGGAAGGACTACATCAGATTGATCTTCTCTCTCCTGCTCCGGAAAAAGTAACAGAGGCAGAGTTCCGTGCAAAGATCAGAGGACAAAAAAAGCTGGAGCATATCAATCAGGAAATTGTACGGAAAGGTCTCAAACCAGTTTCCACAACATTCCAGACACAGAAGGATTTTCTTCGGAAAGCGATTGATGAATGTTCTGGATCAGCCAGAAATTTTAAAGAGTTTCAGTCTCTTCTCCTGGAAAAATACAACATATCCGTGATTTTGCAAAGAGGAAGATATAGATATCTGCATCCGGATCGTAACCGCGGGATCACTGAAAAAGCACTAGGGACAGACTATGGCATGGAACACCTGGAAAAGAGATTTCTCCAAAATGAAAAAGGGATCCAGCCAGAACACAGAACAGCTACACATCATTCTGTCCAGGGCGATTACCACAAAGATCCAACTGCTATCTTCTACTATCGGACACATCTACGTCTTGTGGTTGATCTGCAGACAAATGTTAAAGCCATGCAGAGTGAAGCTTATGCCCGTAAAGTTAAGATCACCAATCTGCAGCAAATGGCGAATACCCTGATCTATATTCAGGAACATGGTTATGACACCAGAGAAAACCTGTCCAAGATCATATCGGAGACAAGTGCAAAACTGAATGAGGCACAAGAAAGTTTAGATGAACTCTCTGCAGAATTGAAGACCTTAAATTCGCAGATCCACTACACAGGACAGTACTTTTCATCTAAAGGAACATATACAAAATTCATACGATCCAGAAGCAAAAAGAAATTCCGCAGTGAGCATGCTTCCGAACTGCAGGCATATGAACAGGCCCGGGACTGGCTGAAAAGCTTCTATACTGACGGGAAAATGCTTTCAATGAAATCATTAAAATCCCGCAAACAAAACCTGCAGGATAAAATCAGTTCCCAGAAACAGGCATTACAAGAACTAAGAAGCCGCTACACAGAACTGGAGACGGTTTCCTATAACGTAGATGCCATTCTTGACAGAACGGCGATGGAGACAGAAAAAGTTTCCGCTCAATCAGCAACGCATCACAAGTCACAAAAAGAAAGGAAAGAAGAATCATTATGACACAATCAGAATTTAGGCTGATCTTTGCAGATCAGGTCAATAAATGCGAAGAAACATTACGGATGAAGAAAAAAGAATATACCGGCGACCGTGAAGACAGACTCAGTGCTTTCCGGATCGCTGCTTCCCTTCAGGACTGCACGCCCCAGCGGGCTCTTGTCGGGATGATGGCAAAGCATATCGTATCTTTATATGATATGTGTTATGCCAAGAACACTTCCTTCACAAAAGAATTATGGGATGAGAAAATCACCGACAGCCTGAACTATCTCTTCCTGCTGGCAGCGATCATCAAAGAGGAGGGTACCTATGAACAGAATTGAAACGAAGATCCTGAACTGCTCCGCCGTTAGCGAAGCTGAAAAAACGATGGTATTTGCAGCCAGGCTGACACAGCGCGGGCATCTGATCCACAACATGAAAGATCTGATCCGACTGTACAATCAGTCCTTTACTAATGATACGATAAAAAACATGGGACAACTCCCGCATCCTGCAATACAGAAATTTGCCGTGATCACAGTAGCTGTAGTAGGCGCCAGTCGGAGATTTCTTTCCCAGATCACCCGTCATCAGAATGAGGTAAAATTCATGAGCGCATCCCTCCAGTACAGCAATTATTCCGGGGAAGCAGATTTCGCAATACCCTATGAGATTCTCACCGCGCCAGCAGCTATCAAAGAATTATATGAAAAAAGCTGCCGGACCGATATGGATAATTATGAGCGTCTCTGCAAAACCGGCATCAGCCACGATTCGGCAGGATATCTGACGCCACAGGGATTAAGAAATGTTCTGCTTATCAGTGCGACACCTTACCAGTGGAAACATATGATTGGACAGCGTTCCTGCAGACGCAACACGGATGAAATGAGGATCGTGATCCTGAATATCTGGAAAGATCTGTACGAATTAAGTCCGGTACTTTTTCTTCCGGAACTGACAGGTCCATTCTGCCAGCGCGGAAAATGCCTGGAAGGGAAAATGAGCTGCAGAAATCCTCTCGACGTATCATTAACTCCGGCTGATATCATCTTACAGGATTATCCGCTTCTCGTGGGAGGTGAACTCTCATGAAAATACGACTGATTGATTTTGGCGTTTCCAAAGAACATTGTCCCTTCCGGCCTCATGAAAATGATGCCGGAGCGGATGTATATGTTCCCTTTGACTGTACCCTGAACCCCGGTGATATCATAAAAATACCTCTTGGATTTGGACTGGAAATCCCTGACGGATACGCAGGATATGTGTTTCCCAGAAGCAGTCTGGCCGTCAAAGGTCTGGTATGCGAACTGCCGCCCATCGATTCCGGATATCGTGGTGAAATCCATGCCATTGTCAGCAATGTGAGCAATATCCAGCAGACAATCAAGAAGGATACCCGGATTGGCCAGCTGGTCATCACCCCTGTGATTATTGCCGATTTTGTACTGGATCTAGGCAGGGGACGTGGCACCGGAGCCTTTGGCAGTACTGGAAAATAAACTTTTACAGGCAAAGACGCCGTATATATCGGCATCTTAATACCAAACAATACACAATGCACAGAGAGGAGAATTATTATTATGATCACTTTTGGAGAAAAAATTAAGCACTTAAGAAACAAAAATCACCTTACACAAAAGCAGCTTGGCCTTGCACTCGGCTTTTCCGAAGACTGCGCTGATATCCGTATCGCTGAATACGAATCCGGGGAAAGGATCTTTACGGAAGATATTCTGCGGAAAATGGCTAAAGTATTTGATATCCCTCTGGAAATACTTATTGTTCGGAGCCGATAGAAAAAGGTGATTTTCCCGAAGAGGTATTTACTATCGATAATAGCAATATGTATTTAATTTATGACCAAAGTGGATATCATATTATGGATGATGGAAAAGAAGTTGGACTAGTAGACGAAGTGCCTGATGAATTGAAAGATATGGAAATAATATATGTGGAGGAATAATATGAAGAGAATAATATGTGTTATCGGAATGGTAATCACACTCTTGTGTGTACCTACAGAGACTGTTATAGCTGCTGAATGCGTAAATCAAGGCGATATTTCTTATGAATCAAACTCTACTAAAGACACCAGAGCTGAGAAGATAGGATACGTATATAAGACAGTAAATGGTAAGTTATATAAACGTCTATACAATTACTCAAGGGGCGAGTGGATAGGAGATTGGATCTTATGTAACTAACAATTCAGAAATACCATAAATTATTAAATGCCCAAATTACTACCATTTATCTTGGAATTGGTCCTATGTCAAGATTTAGCGCAAGTTAAAATGAGAAATTTATCCTCATCTTAACTTACTAAGAGCTGTCCGTTT
>NZ_SPGT01000013.1:0-82276 GCF_005845155.1 Clostridium sp. BSD2780061688st1 H5
GGTCTGATTTCCGTTCTGAATATTTCTCTTAGAAATTTTCAGGGTCGTTGTCTATTGTTCAGTTATCAAGGTTCTTTGTTTTCGCATCTCAGCGACAACTTCTATATCATATCATGTCGCTTCGTGTTTGTCAACAACTTTTTTATTTTTTTCTTTCTGTATCCTCCCGGATTGAAAGAAAATGTCTCGTTGTTGTCGCTGTCTCACGTGACAGCTTTGATATAATAGCACAGGAGAAGTTGAATTGTCAATGTTATTTTTATTTTTTATTTTATTTATACAATTTACACAATTCATCTTCCTCCCATCCTCTCCTACGAGGACATATTGACCATCCACCTTCTTTTATATAGTTATATAAAATCAATCGCCTCGTTGATGGATTTCACACCCAGAAGTTTGATCCCCTGAATGTTTTTCACAGCCCCCAGGGATACCGCCGGTAAAATACAAGTCTGAAATCCCAGCTTCTTCGCCTCAGAGACTCTCTGCTCCGGCATGTTGACCGCACGCACCTCACCGCTTAGTCCCACTTCGCCGAACACAAGCACATCTTCCGGTACAGGTCTGTTTTTATAGCTGGACACAAGAGCCAACACAATTCCCAGATCCACGGCAGGCTCATTGATGCGGATACCGCCCGCGATATTGACATAGGCGTCATAATTCGAGAGGGGAAGGCCCAACCTTTTTTCCAACACCGCCATCAGCAGATTCACACGGTTGTAGTCTGTTCCCGCGGCAGTTCTTCTTGGCATGCCAAAATTACTCCGGCATACAAGAGCCTGGATCTCCAGAAGAATCGGCCGGGTTCCCTCCATAGAACAGGCCACCACTGAACCGGAGGCACTTTCCGGTCTTCCGTTCAGCATAAATTCGGAAGGATTTTCTACCTCCCGGAGTCCATCCTGTCTCATCTCAAATACCCCGATCTCGTTAGTAGAGCCAAAACGGTTCTTTACCCCGCGCAGGATTCTGTAGGACGCATGGCGGTCCCCCTCGAAATACAAAACCGTATCTACCATGTGCTCCAGTACTCTGGGCCCGGCCACCGTCCCCTCCTTTGTTACATGTCCCACTATAAAGATAGAAATCCCCATCCCTTTAGCAATCTGCATGAATATGTTGGTAGCCTCCCTAACCTGCGAGACACTCCCGGGGGCAGAGGCCACTTCCTCGCTGTACATGGTCTGTATGGAGTCAATGACTACAAGGGAAGGGTCCTCCCTCTCAATCACACCGCGGATGGTCTCTATATTTGTCTCACACAGAAGCAGCAGATTATCTGTAAATGTTCCCATGCGGTCTGCCCGCAATTTGATCTGCTTCAGGGACTCCTCTCCCGAAATATACAGGAGCTTCTGTTCGCGCTCCGTCAATCTCTGGCACACCTGCAGAAGAAGGGTAGATTTCCCGATTCCCGGATCGCCGCCCACAAGCACAAGTGAGCCTGGCACAATTCCGCCTCCCAGCACGCGGTCCAACTCGCCGATACCAGTGCGAACCCGCTCCTCTATGTCCGTCCGCACACTGGAAAGAGCAACCACCTCAGCCTCTTTCAGACTTTTCATCTGCCCCCCGGCCTTTGCCGTAGTCACCTTCTCTTCCACAAATGTATTCCACTGTCTGCATACCGGGCACTGCCCCAGCCATTTACTCTCTTCATGCCCGCAATTCTGGCAGAAAAAAATACTTTTCTTTGCTTTCGCCACTGTTCTTCTCCTTTTTCTTCCACTTTCTCCATAGACATTTCTCATTAAAAGGAACGAGACGATCTGTCTGACACCAACAAAAACAAGCTGCAGGGGAAATCCCTGCAGCCCGGAATTATTTCTTTACAATTTTCACTTCTATGCTCTTTCCTTCTTCCAGCTCTGCACTGACGCTCAGCTTGCCGCTTAAGTTTGTCGTCATATCACCGATATTCATATCATCCAGATAGACAGTGTACTCACTGTCCGCCTCCAGCTCAAGTGTAAACTGTGCATCTTTTGGCGCAGATACTTTAAAGGAAACAACGCCGTCCCCAGTCTTAAAATTCTCCACCGCTGTCCCGGGAACGGACTCGTATACAAACATGCCGTTTTTCTCCAGTTTGGTGATCTCGGCAAACGTCTTTACCTTATAGATATCTCCCTGGAACTCAAAGCCCTCCAGCTTCGTCTTAGAGCCGAGTGTGTAATCTCCAAAACTCAGTGTCCCATCGTTTTCTGCCCGCAACAGCTCTTTTACTACTGCCATTTTATATGTCCTCCTAGTGGTTCTTCTTTTGTATCCACATTATATCTCAAAAAATTTTCAATTTGTAGTCTTTGGAATAAATTTTATTTCTTTTTTAGACATGCCGACCTCTACTGTCTGGCCTCTTTTTATGGTACCGTCCAGCACTGCCTCAGCCAGCTTATCTTCCAGCAGGTTCTGCACCGCGCGGCGCAGCGGGCGGGCTCCATATTTCTGATCCGTGCCCGTCTCCACAATATACTTTTTCACAGAATCCCGGACATGGAGCATGATGCCAAGCTGCTCTTTTGCCCGCGTACACACCTCTTTGCACATCATACCCACGATCTTCTTCATATTATCATGATTCAGAGCATGGAACACAATGATCTCATCAATACGATTCAAGAACTCCGGCCGGAAGAGCAACTTCACTTCATTCATCACATTGGACTTCATCCGCTTGTAGTTTCCGGCCTCGTCTTCTTTTGTCACAAATCCCAGCCGCTTCGGATCGATGATCGCCTGGGCGCCCGCATTGGATGTCATAATGATCACGGTGTTGCGGAAATCTACCTTCCTGCCCTGGGAGTCCGTAATATGGCCATCATCCAGCACCTGCAGAAGGATGTTAAACACATCCGGATGCGCCTTCTCGATCTCGTCAAACAGTACAACCGAGTAGGGGTGACGGCGCACCTGTTCACTAAGCTGTCCTCCGTCCTCGTGACCCACATATCCCGGAGGAGAACCGATCATCTTAGAGACGCTGTGCTTCTCCATGTACTCGGACATATCCACCCGGATCATAGAGTCCTCATTTCCAAAGAGCGCCTCTGCCAGTGCCTTTGAGAGCTCTGTCTTTCCCACACCAGTAGGACCGAGAAAGAGAAAAGAGCCGATGGGGCGGCCCGGGTCTTTCAAGCCCACTCTTCCACGACGCACCGCCTTCGCCACCGCAGTCACAGCCTCCTCCTGTCCTACTACTCTCTTGTGAAGAGTCTGCTCCAGCCTTTTCAACCTGGCGCTCTCAGACTCTGCCAGTTTCCGCACAGGAATCTTCGTCCACTCGGACACGACGCCTGCTATGTCATCGGCCGTGACACACACCTGGCGGCGGGCATTGTTTCTCTGGAAACGCTTTTTCTGCTGCTCCAGCTTTTTCTGAGCTTCCTGCTGCTCCTTGTGGAGAAGGGAGGCCTCCTTCATATCTCCGGAACGGATGGCATCCTCCTTGTCACGAGCCAGCTGTTCGATCACCTTCTCCAGCTCTTCCATATTTTCCGGCACTTTAAATCCCTTCAGGCTGACCTTGGCGCAGGCTTCATCCAGCACATCTATGGCTTTATCCGGCAGGAAGCGGTCGCTGATATAGCGCTCCGACAGGGAGACCGCAGCCTCCAGCGCCTCCTCCCGGACAGACACGCGGTGATGTTCCTCATATTTTTCCTGAAGTCCCTTCAGGATCTCCAGGCACTCCTCCCTGGTCGGTTCTTCCACTGTCACCGGCTGGAACCGGCGCTCCAGGGCCGCATCCTTTTCTATATATTTCCTGTACTCCACAATGGTGGTGGCTCCGATGAGCTGCAGCTCCCCTCTTGCCAGGGAAGGCTTCAGTATATTGGATGCGTCCATGGCGCCTTCCGCGCCGCCGGCGCCGATGATGGTGTGGACCTCATCCAGGAAGAGGATCACATTGCCGGCAGCCTTCACCTCCTGGATCAGCCGCTTCATCCTCTCCTCAAATTCGCCTCTGTACTTGGACCCGGCGATCATCCCCGCCAGATCCATAGTAACGATGCGCCGGTTTTTCATTGTCTCCGGCACCACGCCTCTGGCGATCCGCTGGGCAAGCCCCTCCAGCACCGCCGTCTTTCCGACGCCCGGCTCTCCTACAAGGCAGGGGTTGTTCTTCGTACGGCGGCTCAGGATCTGCATCAGCCGCTCGATCTCCTTCTCCCGGCCGATGACAGGGTCCAGTTTCCCCTCTGCGGCCTGAAGTGTCAGGTCTGTACCATACTGTTCCAGGACAGAATTTTTCCTCCGCCCGTCCTCCTGCATCTCCTCCATGTACTCTTTGGGGTCTGCGCCCACACTGACCAGGATATCCTGGCACAGCTTCTGAAGATTCACATTCAGCGTGAGCAGGATCCTGGCTGCCACACAGTCCACATCCCGCAGGATAGCAAGGAGCATATGCTCCGTCCCCGCCTCATCGGAGCGCAGGCGCAGCGCCTCCTCCTTGGACTCCTCCAGGATGTACGTAAGCCGGGGGCTCATCTGAGGACTGCCTGTGACCGTCGCTCCCTCCCCGGGGGATACCAGCTCATCTATGATCTTCCGGATATTCTCCTCACTGACACCGTTCAGGGCCAGCACCTGTCCGGCCACCCCGGTGTAAACTTTTTTCAGCCCGACAAGAAGATGCTCCGTCCCGATGTAGGGGTGCCGGAGCTCTCTTGCCACAGTCTTTGCAATTTTCAATACTTCCTTTGCCTGTTCGGTATAGTTCATGTCCTATCAGGGAAAAAGAATCTGCTCCTCTTCCCGCTCCTTTCTCCATTTTCCCGTCTCTGCCGGATCTTTCTTCCTAAGCGTACTCGTCGAAAATCTCATCCACAAGCTCATGCACTTCTTCCCTGGATATAGCCTTGCACCGGCCCTGAGCCAGCACGATCCGAAGCTGCTGCTTCATCTCCTCCACTGCCTTGATCTTGTCGATATCCAGTGCAACCACAGCGCCTTTGCGCCTGTCAAGCTGAATAAATCCTTCCTGCCTAAGCAGGCTGTAGGCCTTGTTCACTGTGTGCATATTGATCCCCACCGCCTGGGCCATCTGCCGGACCGAGGGGAGCGGGTCTCCCTCCCGGATCTCGGCGGTAGCGATCCCCAGGATGATCTGGTTGCGCACCTGCATGTAAATCGCTTCGTCACTGTTAAAATCAATTTCTATCAACATAGTATCCCCTTCTCACTAAGAGCCTTTTCTCTTGTTATATATACATTAGCACATATTACACAATTCCCGCAAGAAAAACAACTCTACCGGATCACGATATTGCCGGATTTCCGGGGCGCAGTCCTTTTATAGGATACAGCCGGGTACCCCATGAGCATGCAACAGACCACGGTGCGCTTCCCGATGCCCAGCCACTCCCTGAGCACATCGCTGTTCTCCACCACCGCTTTGGTGTAGCCGCTGAACAGCACGCCGGCTCCCTCAGCCACAGCCATGTTTTCAATATTGGCCGCCGCCAATCCTCCGTCCAGAGGATTTTTGGAGGTGATCACCAGGAAGGATGTGGCGTTAAAGAAAAAGGTATCGTCCTTTGGATCTTTTTTATATTTCTCATAGAACCCGCGGAAAACGCGCTCATACAGAGGCGCCTCCTCCTTCAGGACATCCAGGATGCCGGGCAGCTCCTTCCAGAAAAGATCTTTAAACGCTTTCATTTCGTCCCGCACCAGGACAAACCTGCATCCCTGGGTATTTTTCGCCGTGGGCGTGTACCGGCCTGCCGCCAGGATGCGCTCCAGCTTCTCCCGCTCTATGGGCGTGCTCTTGAAGTTCCGGATGCTCCTTCTGAATTTCACCGCGTGGAGAAAATGTTCCGGATCCACACAGAATGTGTCTTTATCGTACTCCTCCACCTCGTCCATGTCGTACTCCGGTATGGACACAGCTCCCGTGGGACAGACCGCCACACAGTGTCCGCACTGAATACATTTGCGCACATACTCCGCCTTTTTATCCTGGATCTGCAGCGCTTCTCCCGGACAGTCCCTGACGCAGGCGCCGCATCCCACACACAAATCTTTATTAATCTCAACCATGATCCGCACTCCTTATCCTTTAAATAATCCTTTAAAACTTTATAAGTTCTTCCGTATTTACATCTGATATATTACCACAGCTTCCGGTTTCTGCAAACTAAAAAGACGGAGGCATCCGCCGCCGGACTGTCTTTCTCTGCCCGTCGGGGATGCCTTCGTTTATAAAAGCTGTGAATTTTTATAGACTTTACAATTTATTTGCAGATTTCTCTTATGTCTGTGTACTCATAGCAGTCAAAGCTGTCTGCCACGTTCTTGCATGTCAGCTTGCCATCGTATGTGTTGATGGCTGAGTAGATCACCTCGTTGTCTGCGCATGCTTTCTCAAGTCCCTTGTTTGCGATCTGGAGACCGTAGGAGAGAGTTGCATTTGTCAGAGCGATGGTGGATGTTCTCGGAACAGCACCCGGCATATTTCCTACACAGTAGTGAACAACGCCATCCTCGATGAAGATCGGATCATCGTGGTATGTCACTTTTGTGGTCTCGCCGCAGCCGCCCTGGTCAACAGCAACGTCTACAAATACAGCGCCTGGTTTCATCTCTTTGAGATATTTCTTTTTGAAGATCTTTGGAGCAGCTTTTCCTGGGATCAGGACAGATCCGATCACAAGGTCTGCTTCTTTTACAGCTTTCTCAATGTTTGCATCATTGGATACAAGTGTCTGGATGCGGGCTCCAAAAATGTCGTCCAGATAAGCAAGTCTCGGAAGGCTGATATCCAGGATAGTTACATTTGCGCCCATTCCAACAGCAATCTTGCAGGCGTTTGTTCCTACATTTCCGCCTCCAAGGATTACGATGTTTGCCTTCGGTGTTCCCGGAACGCCTGCCAGGAGAACGCCCTCGCCGCCGAATGTCTGCTCCAGGTATTTAGCTCCTTCCTGGATACTTAAGCGTCCTGCGATCTGGCTCATAGGAGCAAGAAGGGGAAGTCCGCCCTGCTTCGGATCATACAGTGTCTCGTAGGCAACACCTTTAACTTTTCCATTTAAGAGAGCGTCTGTCTGCGGTTTGTCTGCCGCCAGATGAAGATATGTATAGAGGATCAGTCCTTCGTGGAACAGCGGATACTCTTCCGGAAGAGGCTCTTTTACCTTGATCATCATCTCTACTGTATCCCACACTTCTTTTGCAGTGTCGATCATCTTTGCGCCTGCTGCCTCGTACTCAGCATCCTGGAACCCGGATCCAACACCAGCGCCTTTCTCAATATACACCTCATGGCCTGCTGCCACATAGCTCTTTACGTTATCCGGTGTCATACCTACACGGAACTCATTGTTTTTGATTTCTTTTACGCATCCTACTTTCAACTTTCTTACCTCCTGTGTCAATATTTTTCCGGCTCTTCTGCCTTCTCTTATTTCGGGCTGCAGCCTGCTCCTGCACGGCCTGCAGATACCCGGCGAAAAATATTCTTCAAATTCTTATTTTTTTGAAGAATATTTTTCATTTGTTTCTAAAATCATAATAGCACACCACCCTTCAACATTCAATAAAAGTTATTTTTTTCACAAAACTTTTTATTTATCAACATTTCTTTCATTTGCATGTACAATTGACTTGAATATTTTCTCAATCCATGCTTAAATCTTATTGTAGAATACAAACATACTATTGCCAAACCCGGAGGGAAGAATATGAAAGAATTGAGGGACCTTATCAGTAAGACCCCGCTTACCAAGACACAGAAGATCATTGCAAAATATATACTGGACAACTCTGCCGACGCCTGTTTCATGACATCCACAGAAATCGCCCTGAAACTGGGCGTCAGCGAATCCTCTGTCATCCGCTTCAGCCGGTCACTGGGATTTGAAGGATTTATGGATTTTCAAAAAAACCTGCGAAAGGACTACCAGGACAAAGTGCTGAGCATTTCCAGTTCCATCACCATCCCATCTCAGAGGATCGCCAAACGGGCCCAGCTCACCAGCACATCCGACTACATCAACCGGCATTTCAAAAATGCCGCACAGAATCTGGAAAGCGCACTGACATCCAACAGCCCGGACTCCTTCGAGGAGGCAGCCAGCATTATCCTTGCAAGCAGACACAAGTACATCACCGCCTCCAGAGGCAACTCCTCCCTGGGGGACTATTTTCTCCTCTATCTGAAGCACATGGTCCCCAACGTGGAGACCACCAGCTCCTCGGCCATCAGTCCGGTGGACCACCTGTGCAACATTTCAAAGGATGACTGCCTGATCATGTTCAGCTTCCCTCGGTACTCCTCCGAGGATAAGATCTGCGCCCAGATGGCAAGGGAGTCCGGCGCAAAGATCATCGTTGTGACCGACAAACCAAGCGCCCTCCTGGCCGAGTACGCTACTGTCCTCTTCACAGTCCCAGTAGACAGCAACGCTTTCTTCAACTGCATGGTGGGTCCGCAGTTCATCGCAGAGGGCATTCTGGAGACACTGAGCCATAAGGCCAAAGGGATTGAGAAAAGGCTCAAGAAAATCGACAGATATCTCGGCGAATTGGGTAATTATTGATCGCGAAAAGTTAATTCCGGACGTAATACTTTTAAAAAGTATTACGTCCGGAATTAACATATCTGGTGCGTTATTGTGTATTTTGTATTCTACTCTTTGCGCAATTCATCGATGATGTTCATCCTGCGGATCTTGCCTATGCTGTACGCCATGGTGATGCCTACGATGAGGAGCACGCCTGCCACAGCCGCCGCAAACCAGGGCCAGGGGAAGATGAATTCATTCCCGCCTCCGGCCCGGGAAGTGAAATGCCAGAAGGCAAAGCTGATAAGCAGGGACAAAATGGTGCCGTACACAAGGGAGCGCAGGCCATAGATGACGCACTCGTATCCCAGCATAAGGCGGAAGGATCTGCCTGTCATCCCCACGGAACGGAGCATGGCAAACTCCCGTCGTCTCAGCATCAGGTTTGTGGACATGGTGTTGAACACATTTGTCAGTGCAATAAGGGAGATGAGAGTGATAAATCCATAGCACAGAACCTGGATGGCCGCCACCGCCTGCCTGTTCATCTCTGCATCCGCAGCCGGCGTATAGAAAATGCCGTCCCACTCTTCTTTTTCTTCCAGTTTCTCTTGCAGGTCTGCCCCTACCGTCCGGTAATCCGAAGCCCGGATGTTGAACTCTGCAAAATAGGACTCCCCTTCCGTCCCGTCACTCATCAGGCTCCTGTACTGTTCAAACTGTCTCTCCGACAGGATCATGATAGGATCCACTCTTCCCTGGGCGTCATATTTTTCGGGGAGCTGCATCGTCTCCTGATCAAACTCCACCTGGAGCTTTTCTTCAAACGTCATTTCCTGTCCACCGTCCGGCGTCTCCTCCGCCCGGTATATCCCAGCCGCCAGGGGCCTTTTCTTCACCTCGTCTGACAGAACCGGAACCTGACTGTAGGTCTCATTTTCTTCATCATACACCTGCATCTGGTCATAATAAACCGCCTTGAGAACTGTATCGTCTGTGCCGTCCGCGCCGTCTGCTGCAGCACCCGCATCCGGCTCTTCCAGCCCCCGCTCCTTAAGGAACTCCTGGTACTCATCATCTGACAGCACAATCGCGGGGCAGGTAAAGGGCACTTTCCCGTCCGGATGATCATCCCCGCTCCAGGAATTTACCCGGTTGTACTCCTCATTCAGCATGTTCTCTTCCACAGGAATGGAAAGATAGATGCTTTTATACATCCACACCTCTTCCACACCCGGCTCATTTTCCAGAAGTTTCCGGACATCCCCGGTGGTCTGCTCATCTTCCTGGCCGCCGGACAGGAACAGCGTGTACTTCAGTTCATACTTAGGCGGATCCAGGATCGTGCCGCCTGCACGGGTCAGATAAATGGTAAACAGCGCCGCTGTCATAAGCAGTACCATGCTGACCGTAAGGGAAACCACCGTGCTCTTATATTTCTTCCGGTCCCTCCTGTAATTCTTGGAGGCCAGCATCCCCGGAAGCCCCAGCATTTTCCCTGTCAGTCTCCCGCTTTTTACATCCCGGGGACGGATGCGGATGTCCTTTGTGGAACGGATGGCATCCATGGGAGAAATCTTCCGGATCCGCCGGGAGGGTATCCACACAGACACCAGCACAATAAGAAAGGCAAAAGCCGCCGCCAGAAGAAGCGCGGCCGGATAGATCTGCACCGGTATCTCTCCCTCATACCCGTACATAAATGCCGTCAGCCCGCCTCCGATAAAATGCAGCGTGACCGCGCTCCCGGCCACCCCGGCCAGAAGTCCCAGAGGGATCCCCGCGCCGCTTACAAGAAACGCCTCAAATCGCAGGGATTTTCTAAGCTGCTTCCGGGTGGCTCCCACAGAAGCAAGAAGCCCGAACTGAGCTGTCCGCTCCCGCAGGGAAATGGAAAATGAGTTGTAGATCAAAGAGACTGACCCCACCATGATCACCGCCAGCAGTGTCCCCAGCATTCCCACGATAAACTGGATATAGCGTTCACTGCGGAACACGCCCTGCCATCTGAGGAGACTGTCGTGCCGGGACCAGGACACCCCTTCCAGCCTGTTTCTGCCGTCGGAAGGATCCACCCAGTCCGCGATAAATCCGTCTGCCTGGCCCGGCTTTTTCATCTCCAGAAAAGCGCGGCAGTACAGCCCGTTTTCGTCCTGATCCGGGATATCCCGCCCCCCTGTCAGAAGCATGTACCCGGCGTCAAACCTGGCGCTGCCAAAATCCATCTCCGCCATCTCTTTGTAAACGCCTGTCACCGTAAAGCTCTGGGTCTGCCCTTCCACATACTGCCCAGCCCTGCCTGCCTCCTCGGAGGTTTCCCGGACGAGTTCCCAGGATTTCTGCGTCTCCCCGGTTTCCGAGACATATCTGCCCATGGGAATGGCAAGCACATCCCCCACGTGAGCTTCCCGCCCGGCGATCCAGATCCCGTCGTAGGGGATCAAGATCTCGTCTTCTGTTTCCGGCAGCCGCCCTGCGTCAAGTTCCACCGGCAGCTCCTCCCAGGCCGTCTCATCCCGGCTGGCCACCAGATGACAGATCCCGTCCTCTTCCCGGGCCGGGACATACCCCAGCTCATACAGCACAGAAGCCTTCTCCACCCGATCATCCGCCAGGACCTCGGCCAGCTCCTCCCTGGTCATCCCGCTTATATCCACATGCCACGCTCCTTCCGTGGCAATAGTATGCTGCACAAGAAAATGCTGCATGCTCCCTGCAAATACCGCCAGCGCCGTCACCATGGCCGTGGAGAGAATGACGCCGATGATGGTGACCACTGTGCGGGTCCGGTTCTGTCCCATGGTCCTTCTTGTGATCTCTGAAAAAATATTTCTCATTACCGGATCACCTCGTCTTTCACGATCCGCCCGTCCGCCAGGGCGATGACCCGGTCCGCCTGGAGAGCGATATCCTCGTCGTGGGTAATGACCACCATGGTCTGGTCGTAGGTTCGGTTGGAGTATTTCAGAAGCTCCACGATCTGCCGGCTGTTCTCCGAGTCCAGATTGCCGGTGGGCTCATCCGCCAGCACCACCGCCGGGGCGTTCATAAGCGCCCTGCCTATGGACACCCGCTGCTGCTGTCCGCCGGACAACTGCCCCGGCAGATGGGTACGCCGCTTTTCCATCTTCAGGATCTTCAGCAGATTTTCCATCCGCTCTTTATTCACCTTTCTCCCGTCCATGAGCACCGGCAGGGCAATATTCTCCTCCACCGTCAGCACCGGGATCAGATTGTAAAACTGGTAGATGAGCCCCACCTTTCTTCTGCGGAACACGGCCAGCTCCTCCTCCTTCTGGGCGTACACATCCACGCCGCCCACATAGACTTTCCCTGCCGTGGGCCGGTCCACCCCGCCCAGCAGATGGAGCAGGGTGGATTTGCCGGAGCCGGAGGCCCCCATCACCGCCACAAACTCTCCTTTCTGCACGGAGAAGGACACGCCGTCCAAAGCCCGCACGGCGTTTTCCCCCTCCCCGTATATTTTTGTCAGATTTTCAACACGAAGGATCTCCCCTGTCTTTTTCATGTCACTGTTCCTCCTGCATGGTTTTTCTTTCACTGTCAGTATAGCCCGCCCACATGACAGGACCGTGACAGAAAAATGACGGATCTGTCACTTTCAGACCCGTCATCCGCAAAATCCGTCACCTGTAAAACCGCATGGTAAACTGTCCGCCCCGGCCCTTGCTGTTCCCGGCCAGGATCACCCCGTTTTCTCCGGCCAGGATGGACCTGGCCAGCGCCAGGCCGATGCCAAAGTTCCCGGCAGCCGCGTTCTGCCCTCTGTAAAACCGCTCAAACACATGGGGCAGATCCTTATCCGCTATCCCCTCCCCGGAGTCGGTAATGACAATCTCCGCAAAAAGCGGGGTCTCCCGCAGGCTGATCCAGATGCAGCCCCCTTCCGGCGTGTGCTCCAGAGCATTTTTGATCACATTCTGCACCGCCTCCAGCGTCCAGGTATAGTCTCCCCGTATGGCAGGCTCCCCGGACAGGTCGAAGATGCACTCCTGCCCGTGGATCTCCATGGAAATCTCAAAGGGCTTAAGGGCCTCCCTTGCCAGCTCTCCGGCCGGAAATTCCTCTTTTCTCATCACCACTGTCCCTGCCTCCAGCTTTGACAGCTTAAGGAGCGTCTCCACCAGCCAGCCGATGCGTGACAGCATGCCCGTCATCTCCCGGAGCAGGGCCCGCCTTTCGTCCTCTGTAAGGGCGGAACTGCGGAGCCGCTCCGCCTGCAGATTAAGAGACGTAAGAGGCGTGCGGATCTGGTGGGAGATATCTGCCAGCGCTTCCGAGAGCTGACGCTTGTCCGCCATAAGAAGAGCCGACTGCCGGCTTAAGCGGACCAGCAGTTTCTCAATCTCATCCCGCAGCACTTCCAGATCCCCCTCCCGGAAATGCTGCATCTGCATGTCACCTCTGCCGGAGGAGGAGCCTTTTGTCTCCATGTGGAGAAAACCATCCAGCTCCTCTGCCAGGCACTGCACATCCCTGGTCCTCCTCCATGTAAACAAAAGGGAAATGGCCGCAAAAACTGCTCCTGTCAGAAAGACCGGAAGCGCCGCCTGCCGGGAGACAGAAAACGCCGCCCCGGTGGCCGCCAGAAGAACCACAGCAAAGAGCAGGCACTGCTGCCGGATATCCCTGTTTCTGAAAAACTCCATCTCTTTCCTCCTTCTCTCTTCCGGTTACTCCATGCGATAGCCCAGCCCCCGGACCGTCCGCAGGATGACAGGGTTCCCCGGATCCAGCTCTATCTTCTCCCGGAGCCGCTTGATATAGACCGTCAGCGTATTGTCATTGACAAACTCTCCCGAGATATCCCAGAGCTCCTCCATCAGCACATCCCGGCTTAAAATCTGTCCCCGGTGATTTAAAAACACAAGCAGCAGCCGGTATTCCAGCGCAGACAGGTACAGCTCCCGGCCCTCACGCAGGACCACGCCCCGATCTGTGTCCACCGTAAGATCCCCGATCACCGCCGCCCGCTCCGCCCGGCCGCTCCTTCGCAGCACATTTCTCATGCGGGACACAAGCTCCCGGGGCCGGAAAGGCTTGCTGATATAGTCGTCCGCACCCATGTCCAGGCCGGCCACCACCGAATACTCGTCGTCCATAGCTGTCAGAAAGATCACCGGGATCTGGTACTCCTCCTTGATCCTGGCGCAGACCGAAAACCCGTTTCCCTGGGCCAGGGTAATATCAAGAAGCACAAGATCCACCTTGTTCTCATCCAGTATATCCAGTGCCGCCTCCTGCCCCGACGCACTTTTCACCGCAAAACCTTCTCCTGCCAGAAATTCCGTCAGATGTTCCACGATGGAGGGATCGTCCTCCACAAGAAGCACTGCCGCTGTCTGCATGTTTCCCCATCCCCTTTCCTTAAAAGTCTGTCCCGGAAGTCAAAAAGCCCTCCCTGGAATTTCCCTCCAGAGAGAGCTTCTCTTTCGCTTTTTATTTATGCTTCGTCAATGGCTTTTCCAATGTCGTGGCGCATGTACTTGTTGTCAAACTGCACCCACTCTGTGGCCGCGTAGGCGTTGGCCCTGGCCTCCTTCAGATCTTTTCCCTTGGCCGTGATACCAAGAACGCGGCCGCCGTTTGTGACGATCTGTCCGTCCGCCTCTTTTGTCCCTGCGTGGAAGCAGTAGTAACCCTCGTGTTTCTTAAATTCATCCAGCCCTGTAATGGGAAGTCCCTTCTCGTAGGAGACAGGATACCCTTCCGATGCCAGCACCACGCAGACAGCCGCATTGTCCTCAAACTGCAGATCGATCTGATCCAGGGTGCCGTCGATGCAGGCCTCCGCCACGTCGATGATGTCGTTCTTCATCCGGGGCAGAACCACCTGGGCCTCCGGATCCCCGAAGCGGGCATTGTACTCCAGCACTTTCGGCCCTTCCTCTGTCAGCATCAGGCCGAAGAAGATCACGCCTTTGAAGGGGCGCCCCTCGGCTTTCATGGCGTCAACCGTGGGCTGGAAAATATATTTCTGGCAGAACGCATCCACCTCTTCTGTGTAGAACGGGCTCGGAGAAAATGTACCCATACCGCCTGTGTTAAGGCCAGTGTCTCCGTCCCCGGCCCGCTTGTGGTCCTGGGCGCTTGTCATGGTCTTTACAATATTGCCGTCCACAAAGGAGAGGACAGACACTTCCCTGCCGGTCATGAACTCCTCAATGACCATGGTGTTGCCGGAAGCTCCGAATTTCTTGTCCAGCATGATGGTCTTCACGCCTTCCTCCGCCTCCTCCAGGGTGTTGCAGATGAGAACTCCCTTTCCCAGAGCCAGGCCGTCCGCCTTGAGGACGATGGGGAATTTCGCCTCTGTCTTCAGATACTGGATGGCCTTGTCCGGATCGTCAAAATTCTCATAGGCCGCTGTGGGGATATGGTATTTTTTCATCAGATCTTTGGAAAATGCCTTGGAACCTTCCAGGATGGCTGCATTCTTCCTGGGGCCGAAGGTGCGGATGCCTGCCGCCTCCAGCTCATCCACCAGGCCGCCTACCAGAGGATCGTCCATGCCCACAATGACAAGGTCAATGTCTTTCTCCTTTGCAAAAGCCACGATCTTGTCAAACTCCATGGCGCCGATGGGCTCGCACTGTGCGTACTCAGCGATACCCGCATTGCCCGGTGTGCAGTATATCTTCTCCGCTTTGGGACTTTTCGCCACGCAGTACGCGATGGCGTGCTCCCTTCCGCCGCTTCCTACAATCAATACATTCATTGGTCTTCCTCCTGTCTTCCCGGCTTTACCGGATCCTGACTTTTCCGTCTTCCACTGTCACCCTGCCGCCTGCTATAAGGTTAATGGCCTGTGGCAGGATCTTCCACTCTGCCTGCTCCATCACGCGCCTCTGAAGGATCTCGGGGGTATCCCCCTCCTCCACTTCCACAGCTTTCTGTAAAATGATGGGGCCTGTGTCCGTACCTTCATCCACAAAGTGCACGGTAGCTCCCACCACTTTCACCCCTCTTTTAAGGGCCGCTTCATGAACTTTCAGCCCGTAGAAGCCTGTCCCGCAGAAAGCCGGGATGAGGGATGGATGGATGTTGATGATCCTGTTCCTGTATCTTGCGATCATCTCAGCCGGGATGACCACAAGAAATCCGGCCAGCACGATGAGGTCCGGCCCAATCTCGTCCACTGCCTCCAGGAATTTCTCATTAAATTCCTCTCTCGTGGCAAAATCCTTCGGTGAGATGCACTGAGCCGCTACCCCGTGCTCCCTGGCTCTTGTCAGGGCGTAGGCATTTTTATTGTTGCTGATCACCCCCACGATCTCTGTGTTGGTGATGCTCCCTTCGTCCACCGCATCCAGGATAGCCTGCAGGTTAGTGCCGCCCCCGGACACAAGAACCAGTACTCTTAGCATAATGTGACTCCTTTATCTCCGGCTTTGATATGGCCGATCACATAAGGCGTATCTCCTGCCGCTTTCATGGCTTCCATGGCTGCGTCCACATCCTTCGGATCCACTGCCACAACCATGCCGATACCCATGTTAAATGTGTTGTACATCATCTGCTCTTCCACATGGCCCTGCTTTGCCAGCATGTCAAAAATAGGCGGCACCGGATAGCTGTCTTTCTCGATCACTGCGTGGGTGCCTTCCTTCAGCATACGGGGCACGTTCTCGTAGAAGCCGCCCCCTGTGATGTGGCTGCAGGCCTTTACCTTGACTCCTGCGTTTTTCACGCTCTTGAGGGCTTTTACATAAATCCTCGTAGGGGCCAGGAGAGCCTCCCCCAGGGTCTTCCCAAGCTCATCATAATATGTATCCAGAGACTCCCTTGTCATCTCAAAGACTTTGCGCACCAGGGAAAATCCATTGCTGTGCACACCGGAAGAAGCCATGCCGATGAGCACATCTCCCTCTGCCAGGTTCTCCCCAGTGATCATATCTTTTCTGTCACAGACGCCCACTGCAAATCCGGCCAGATCATAATCATCTTCCGGCATAAGTCCGGGATGCTCCGCCGTCTCGCCGCCGATGAGAGCCGCCTCAGACTGGATGCAGCCTTCCGCCACTCCTTTTACAATGTCAGCGATCTTTTCCGGATAGTTCTTTCCGCAGGCTATGTAGTCCAGGAAGAACAGGGGCTCCCCGCCTGCGCAGGCAATGTCGTTGACACACATGGCCACCGCGTCGATACCGATGGTGTCATGCTTGTCCAGGATCATGGCCAGCTTCACTTTTGTGCCGCAGCCGTCTGTGCCGGACAGGAGGACCGGGTCCTCCATCTCCTTGATCTTGCTAAGTGAGAAGGCGCCGGAAAATCCGCCCAGCCCCCCCAGCACCTCGGGGCGCATGGTCTTCTTCACATGCTCCTTCATCAGTTCCACGGATCTGTAACCCGCCTCAATATCTACACCAGCATTCTTGTAATCCATACTTTTCTCCTCACTACATCTGTTTCATGTATTCTTTATAGCCAAGTTCGTCCAGCTTCGCCGCCTTTGCCTGCACGGTCTCTTTCATCTCCTGTGTGTAGGCCTTCAGTCTCTCAAGAAGAGCCGCGTCTGAGGTAGCCAGGATCTTCGCTGCCAGGATGGCCGCGTTCATGCCTCCGTCAATGGCAACTGTGGCAACCGGAATTCCGGGCGGCATCTGTACGATTGAAAAAAGCGCGTCCTCTCCGGCCAGGTTCTTTCCTGACATGGGCACGCCGATGACCGGCATGGGGAAAATGGCAGCGCACATACCCGGCAGATGGGCAGCCATGCCTGCTCCCGCGATGATCACCTTAAAGTCCTTCTCCTCCGCGCTCTTTGCATACTCAAAGAACACATCTGGCTCCCTGTGAGCGGAGATGATCGTCATCTCATACTCGATCCCCAGTTTTTCCAGCATATCGGCAGCCTTGCTCATGACCTTCATGTCAGAGTCACTGCCCATTACAATTCCTACTTTTGGCATAGTTTCCATCCTTTCCGCTTGTATGATTTCCGCTTATTTATAAGTTTTGCAGATAAATCATAGCTTATTTATTCGTATTTTTCAATGGTTCATTTAAAATCTCTGTGCCGGGAAGCACAAATTCTCCATTTTCGATGAGGGAAATCTCCCGTCCGTCCCCTGTCACCACCGCGATCCGGCCCAGCTCCTCATAGGGTATGGTGATGTCCGTATGACAGTGGAAGTAAGCCTTTGACACGTCCTCCCTGCGCAGCGCAGACACCGAGTTGTCCCTGGCCACGATCTCCTTGCCGTCCGGGTTATACACTTTGATGTCCTCCGCCCAGCTGTAGCAGGTGTCGCCCACCGCAAAGTGGGGGCCTGTCTTCTCAGCGATGAGAATGGGCATCTTGTCCCCGATGCCATATTTTCTGGCCGTCACATAGGCTGTGGTGTTGGTTCCGATGGCAAACTCTCCCAGAGGCAGAGTCTCGTGCCGGAAAAGGATGTTGTCATAGATATACTTCTTCCCCTCCTCCTCGTCCGCAAAGTTCCCGCACCGGTAGCCGGTGATCATGCCATCCTCAAAGGTCAGCTCCAGGTCTTTGAACTGCAGACCATTCAGGTACACATGGCTGACGTGGAGCGTACCCCGGGTGCCCTCCAGCACCGGGGAGGTAAAGACCTCCCCCACAGGGATGTTCACATCCGCCACGCAGTTTTCAAAGATGGTCTCCTTTGCAGGATCCTTAAGCCGGAAGAGCTGCACGGTCATGTCCGTCCTGTTGCCGCCTCTGCCGAGGATGCGCACATACTCTCCCTGGTCCAGGGCATTGATGAGCGTTTGCTGAACCTTTCCGTAGAGCTCTGCGTCCAGGGTATTGATCCGGATCACCTCGTCAAAAATCTCCGGATACTTCTCCCCAATCTCAGGAACCGGCCAGGCGATGATGGTGAAACTCCTCTCATCCCCCGGGATGTACTGGTTGGTCATCTGGGAGGAACGGCTGTCGTAGAGGAGCATCAGCTCCTCCTGCTTGGCCGTCAGCGCCACCGCCTCCTGCTTTGGCTCCGGCGCAAAGGGCTTCTCACCAAAGGTCTCCATGACGGCCGGCCCGGCAAGCCCCAGGGCCAGCTTTTTATTTCTCTCATAGAAGGTATGCATAACCTCCAGCTTTCTCTCCATAAAACGCTTGTTGAAGAAAAGGCCCTGGTCATTCCTGTGGTCGTAGTCGTACTGCATGTTGGGAATGCCGCCGTGGTAGCCCACACGCCCGGCTCCCCTCTTTGTCAGAGCGCTGGCTGCCGCCCTGTAGATCACCGGCGAAAGCCCCATCCGGGCGAAATTCTCCACCGCCATTTTCACCACCCGTTCAAATCCCAGGGTGTAGCGAATGTTGACTGTACTCTTCTTTGACAGATCCTTTCCCGTGTTGACAAAGCCCACCCGGTAGCCCTCTGTGTACACGTCCGCCATCCTGCGGATGGTCTCCTCCGGCAGGGAGGCCAGATACGCGGCCGTCCCCAGCTCATTTTCACTTACATATTCCCCGAAGAAATAGAGGTATCTGGGATCCCCAAGGTCACTGCCCTCTATGATGTCCAGGGCAAATGTCTTCTCCGGGTCGATCTGATCCAAGGTCCGGTCCGCCACGAACACATCGCAGTAGTCGCTGGCATACCAGTAGATGATGTCCCGCAGGGTGTGCACCGACGGCTCCTCTTCCTCCTCAAAGCAGTTGTAAATCTCAATGAAGAGCTCGTACAGAATATCCAGATACTCCGTCTTCTCCTCCGCCGCGTAGGGGATGCCGCCTCGTATCTCAGCGTAGAGAAAGCTTAATATCTGGCCGTACTCCTCCCCCAGCTGGTCCACTGCCCAGGCTGGATTTCCAAAGCTGGTCCCGTAATTTTCCGGCAAAATGTCCTCGTACAGCCGCCTATTCCACTCCTTCAGCTCCTCCAGAGAGGATCTCCGGTATTCCCCGGACCGGACGCATCGGTAAAATCTGTCCAATAAAAGAATAAATTCCGCAGTGCGCCGGAACCAGGGCCGGAACCTCTCTCCTGCCGCCCTCTCATCCGGGATCTGCGAAATTCTTTCTATTGCAAGTTCATATCTTTCTTCTGTCAGCTCTGCCATCTAAAACAGCCCCCTTAAAAATATTGCGATCAGCCCGAGAAGAAGAAGGCCGTTCAACGCCGCGCCCACCTTGCAGGTCACGTAGTTCTTCTCCCGCTCCTTAAAGCCCTGGACAGCGTCCTTCAGACCGACGATGGCCAGGACAAGGGCAAAGAGACCTACGACGCCGATCAGGAGCCCCACATCTCCTCTGGTTATGTATGATGCAGAAAAAGCCAGCACCAGAAGGAACAGGCAGCACACTGCCAGGAAAGTGGCTCTTATTCCCCTTCTGGAGTGCTTCAGCTGCGCCTGTCCGTATTTCCGGCTGCGCCTTTTCATCTTTTCTTTTTCAATTTTTTTCTTTTTTCTTCCCTCCGCCATCTCCTCAATGGCTTCTCTTATTCTTCTTAGAAGCATGGTGTCTCCTTATCGCTGCGCATATGATAAATATGATGTATCCTGCCGCTCCTCCTATGGTGTTCAGGAGCAGGTCGTCCACGTCAAAGCTGCCCACCTTCGTCAAGAGCTGAAAGGTCTCCACCATCAGGCTCAGCGAAAAGCTGTACAGCACGGCTGCGGCAAAGCTCCTGTACCGGCTCGCCATAGGCAGGAAAAACCCAAAAGGCATAAAGATCAGCACATTTCCAAAGAGATTGGAAAACACGGCATAGGTGCCAAGCTGATGCCTGTACGTCCAGAACCTCCTGATCTCCCGGAACAGGACCAGATTGTAGTGGTACTCGCTGGCCGGGCCAGTTCGCCCGTACAGATCAGAAAACAGCAGAAAATACACGATAAATGCCATATACAGGATAAAGAGGATCTTCCCCAGTATACGTATTCCCCTGCCTTTTTTATAACTCAAAATCTGTCTTCTACTCCTCCGTTCAGTCCGCCGCGCAGACTGCTTTCTCTAAAACATCAGGCCATTTTTCTCCTTCAGGAGTCTGGCCCCGCTTATGATGGCCAGGATGCCTGCCACTGTGCCCACCACGATCATCACAATGCCGATAGCTATATTTCCGGTTCCCGCAAACGCCATAGATCTGTATGCTTTCTCATTCATAGCAACTTCCTCCTATTTTGCTCCGTACTGTTCATAGTATGCGTCGATAGCCGCCTTTAATGTATCGTCGATGACAACCTTTCCATCACATTCTTTATTGTAGAGGCACTCCACCACCTCTGCCATGGTGACGATGGCCGCTGTGTCAAACCCGTACAGCTCCTTCACCTCGTCCAGGGCCTTCTTCACGCCACCCTTTCCGACCTCCATCCGGTCCAGGGACACCATGAGGCCCACAATGGTCACATCCGCCGCGCCTCTCACCTTGGGCACAGTCTCCTCCATGGATTTCCCGGAAGTAGTCACATCCTCGATCATGATAACCCGGTCGCCGTCCCTCAGACTGCTGCCGAGGAAGCTTCCCTTGTCCGCGCCGTGGTCCTTCTCCTCCTTGCGGTCTGAGCAGTAGCGGATCTCTTTTCCGTAGAGCTCACTGTAGGCGATGGCTGTCACCACTGCCAGGGGGATTCCCTTGTAGGCAGGCCCGAAGAGAACGTCAAAATCATCCCCGTACCTGTCGTGTATAGCCTTTGCGTAGTACTCTCCCAGCTTCTTTAACTGAGAGCCTGTCACGTAAGCGCCGGCGTTCATGAAAAATGGAGATTTTCTCCCGCTCTTCAAAGTAAAATCTCCAAATTTCAGCACATCGCTGTCCACCATAAAACGGATAAATTCCTGCTTGTATCCTTCCATATCTATAAAGCCTCCTGTGATCTGTGAGTATTTAACATGAATTTTTCTTTTCAATTTTAACATAGGTGGGATGTATTTTCAATCGGTCTGTTGGGGCAATATCTCTATCCTGTTTCTCAAACAAAAACAGCTCCGCAATATGCTCTCCCGATCATACGCATATTACGGAACTGTTTTTATTTTTTACACCGCGCTTGCTCTGCACTGCACATATTCTCAGAGGTCCGAAACAAGCTCCCCGTAATCCTTCTCTATCCTCTCCCGCAGCTCTGCGAATACAGGAATATATTTTTCCAGGATCACCTTTACCATCTGCCGGGCCGCCTCGCCGACTGCCTTCTATCTCACAGCTCCCACCATGTCCTTCACGGTCTCAAAGCCATACTTCTCCATATACTTCCCGATGCCGTCAATGACCTTCAAGGTCACGGCCGGGTCGTGGAAGTTGGCTGTCCCCACCGACACGGCGCTGGCCCCGGCCAGGATCATCTCGATGGCATCCTCCGCCGTGGCAATGCCTCCCATACCGATGATGGGGATGCGGACTGCCTGGGCCGCCTGGTACACCATGCGCACGGCAATGGGGTGGACTGCCGGGCCGGACACGCCGCCGGTCTTATTGGCCAGGGCGAATGTCCTGCGGTTGATGTCGATCTTCATACCGGTCAGTGTGTTGATAAGAGAGATGGCATCCGCGCCGCCCGCCTCCGCCGCCTTCGCAATCTCTGTGATATCCGTCACATTGGGAGTCAGCTTCATGATCACCGGCTGCTTTGCGATCTTTTTGATCTGCGCTGTCAGCTCCTCCACATGTCCCGCATCCTGCCCGAAGGCCAGAAATCCCGCGTTCACATTGGGGCAGGAGATGTTGATCTCCATCATGTCGATGGGCTCGTCCTGAAGCCGCTCCACCACTGCCAGGTACTCCTCCGGCGCGTGGCCGCACACATTCACGATGATCTTTGTATCAAACTGCTTCAGATAGGGGATATCCCTCTGGCAGAACAGCTCAATCCCCGGGTTCTGCAGGCCGATGGCGTTCATCATACCGCCGTACACTTCCGCCACACGGGGCGTCGGGTTGCCGCTCCAGGGCACGTTTGCCACGCCCTTTGTGGTCACAGCTCCCAGACGGTTCAGATCCACGAATTCTGAAAACTCTTCACCGGAACCAAAGGTGCCGGAAGCCACGGTCACCGGGTTCTTCCACTCTACACCCGCTATATTTACTCTCATGTCCATCAGATCTCCACCTCCGTCGCTAAAAAGACCGGTCCGTCCTTGCAGATCCTTTTATTGTTCACATTACTGTGGGCGTCCTTCTCCTTTGTCTGGCACACGCACCCGAGACAGGCGCCGATGCCGCAGGCCATCCTCTCCTCCAGGGAAATGTAACACTCGGTTCCCCTTTCCTGCGCGTACTGCTTGATCGCCCGGAGCATGGGTGTAGGGCCGCAGGCGTAGATGATATCCGCCTCCAGGCCGAGCTCCCGCACCGCGTCCAGCACGTTTCCCTTCACGCCCTCGCTTCCGTCCTCTGTGGAGATGTAGAGCTCTCCGCTCTTTTCAAATTCCTCCCGCAGGAAGGTCTGCGCGTCCCTGTACCCGGCAATGATCTGCTTTTTCCCACAGTCCAGCTCCTTTGCCAGCTCCAGGATGGGAGGCACGCCGATGCCGCCGCCCATGAGGAAGGCCTTTTTCCCTTTTGCCCTTTCCAGCGGGAAGCCGTTTCCAAGGGGGCCAACAATGAAGAGGTTATCCCCTGCCTTCATCCGGGAAAACTGCTCTGTCCCGGTATGTTCTCCTGTCACCCGGTACACCACCCGCAGCGCGCCGCCTTCTCTGTCGATCTCGCAGATGCTGATGGGTCGGGGCAGCAGCTTTGTCCCGTCATTTGTATACATGGATATAAACTGCCCGGGCTTTGCTGCCTTCGCCGCCTCCGTTTGTATCCACATGCTGAAGATCCCCTCCGCAAGCTGCTCCTGGGAGATGATCTGTACCTGTTCTTTCTTCCTTGTCATCTTTTTCCTTCTCCTGTTTTTCTGCTGTATCCGCCCTTCCGGCGGATACCTGCGCCGACTCTGCTTACCGGTTCTCCAGTGCGCCTCTGATGTCAGCGATCATGTCCTCCACCGCTGCCCTGGAGGCGTCGCCGAAGGCCTCCGCTCCAAAGGAAGCGTATTTTTCCTGCTTGTAGGCGGCAATGATGCCTCTGGAGGAGTTGACGATGGCTCCAAGCCCGTCCTCGTTGAAGAAGTGCACCAGGTCTTTTCCCTGGCCGCCCTGGGCGCCGTAGCCTGGCACAAGGATGTAGGCCTTGGGCATGATCTTGCGCAGCACCTTGCCCATCTCCGGATAGGTAGCGCCCACAACTGCGCCCACATAGCTGTAGGAGCAGCCCATGCACTCCTGGCCCCACTCATTAACCTTCTCGCCCACCAGCTCGTAGAGCGGACGCCCGTCGATGAGCTGATCCTGGAACTCCCCGCTGGAGGGGTTGGATGTCTTTACAAGAATGAAGAGGCCCTTCTGCTCTTTCTTGCACACATCGATAAAGGGCTTCACGCCGTCAGAGCCAAGATAGGGATTGACCGTCACAAAATCCTCGTCAAAGGGAGCAAAGGTGTTGCCGCCCACCTGCACCTTCCCGATGTGCCCTGTAGCGTAGGCGGCGGAGGTGGACCCGATGTCCCCTCTCTTGATATCGCCGATCACAACCAGCCCCTTTTCCTTGCAGTAGTCCACCGTCTTCTTGAAGGCTGTAAGTCCCGGGATGCCGAACTGCTCGTACATGGCAATCTGGGGCTTCACAGCCGGGATCAGGTCGTATGTCTTGTCCACGATCTCTTTGTTGAACTGCCAGATAGCCTCTGCGGCTCCCTCCAGCGTCTCTCCGAACTCGGCAAAAGCCTTCTTCTGCACCTGCTCCGGGATATAGCTGAGCATGGGATCCAGTCCCACCACAATGGGAGCCCCTGTCTTTTTGATATTGCTTACTAACTGATTAATCAATTGTCTTTCCTCCTTCGTATACGATCCGTCCGCCCACGATGGTGCAGCGCACTTCGCCTCTCACCTTCCTGCCGTGGAAGGGCGTGTTTTTCCCTTTAGATAAAAATGTGTTCTTGTCAATGACATACTCCTTCTGCGGGTCAAAGATCACCACATCCGCGATCTTGCCTGCGCTCACAGAGCCCTTGTCCGAAAGCCCCAGAATCCGTGCCGGATTATAGCTCATCTTCTCCGCCATCTGCATGGGGGTGAGAACGCCTTTTTCCACCAGCTCTGTGTAAGTCAGGGCCGCGGAGGTCTCCAGGCCCACGATGCCGAAGGCCGCCAGCTTCATGGAGCGGTTCTTCTCCGCCTCTGCGTGGGGCGCATGGTCTGTGGCAATGACGTCCACCACGTCATTTTTCAGGGCCTCTCTTAAGGCCTCCACATCCTCCCTGCTACGAAGGGGCGGGTTCATCTTAAAGTTGCCGTCGTCCTCCCTGATGTCGTCTGTGGAGAGGATGAAATGGTGGGGGCACACTTCCCCGGTCACGGGAAGCCCCTCCTCCTTTGCCAGCGCCAGCATCTTCACGCTGTCCGCTGTGGAGCAGTGGCACAGGTGGAGCTGCACACCGGTCTCCTTGGCCAGCAGGATATCCCTGGCCACGATCACATCCTCCACCGCGTTGGTGATGCCCGGAAGCCCCAGCTCCCTGGCCTTCTCATCTGCGTTCATGACACCGCCCTCCACCATGGTAATGTCCTCGCAGTGGGCGAACACGGCGATGCCTTCCTTTTTGGCCGCCTTCATGCCCTTTCTGTAGAGAGAAGCGTTCATGACGGATTTCCCGTCCTCGCTGATGGCATGGCAGCCGTTCTCCGCCATACCGTTAATGTCAGCCAGCTCCTCGCCCTTCTGTCCTCTCGTCACGGCCCCCAGCTGGATCACGTTGGTGAGGGACTCTCTCTTGGCCCTCTCCATGACCTCCCGCACCTTCACGCCGTTGTCAATGACCGGCTTTGTGTTGGGCATGGCGCACACTGTTGTGACGCCTCCCCGGACAGCCGCGCGGCCGCCTGTTGCCAGTGTCTCCTTGTACTCCAGTCCGGGATCCCGGAAGTGCACGTGGAGATCGGTAAAGCCCGGCATCACCCAGCATCCGCCGGCGTCGATGACCCGGTCGCTCTCTGTCTCAATGTTTTTTCCCACCTCTGTGATCCGGTCCCCGTCGATCAGCACGTCACATATATCATCCAGCCCTGTCCCAGGATCGAGCACATGTCCGTTTTTAATCAAGATCGTCATAGCCTGTATTCCTTTCTAAATCTCTTTTACATCTATCCTGGCAACATTTTATCATACCACTATAAGAAATGGAACGGGAAATTTCCCGTTCCACCTCTTTCGCAGGGACTGCCGCTCACTGCTGCGCCAGGACCTCCATGGCCCTGTCAAGCTGATTGTCAGCCTCCGGATCATTTTCATCATACTGGTATTCCACTTCCACGTCCGGGGTAATGCCCTCACCGTCGATGCTGCGGCCGTTGGGGGTGAAGTACTCTGCAATGGTCAGCTTCACGCTTGTGCCGTCCTGCAGGTCAAAGATGCTCTGCACAACGCCCTTCCCGTAGGACTGGGTCCCCACGATCTGCCCCAGGCCGTAGTCCTGGATAGCGCCTGCAAATATCTCCGAGGCGCTGGCGCTGTAGCCGTTCATCATGACCACTAGTGGTTTGTCAAACTGATGTTCCTCGTCAGATGTGTACTCCTCCCGCTCCCCATTCTTATCCTCGGTGTAGACGATCAGTCCCTCCGGCAGCATCAGATCCAGGATATCGCAGACAGTATCCAGGTTGCCGCCAGGATTGCTCCTGAGATCCACGATCAGCTTCTCCATGCCCTGGCTCTCCAGATCCTCCAGCGCCTCCTTGTACTGGTCATAGGTCACGGCGTCAAACTCCGCGATGCGGATGTAGCCCACATTGTCCTCCTTCATCTCGTGGGAGACCGTCTGGGCCTGGATGGTATCCCTTGTGATGGTCAGCTCTTCCTCCTCGCCTGTGTCCGCCCGGAGGACTGTGAGGGTCACCTGGGTGCCCTTCTCTCCCTTCACCTTGCTCACCACATCGGACAGGTCCTCCCCGATCACCTCTTCCCCCTCCACCTTGTAGAGGGTATCGCCGTCCCGCATGCCGGCCTCCTGTGCCGGGGAGCCGTCATACACCTGGAGCACCGTGATGACGCCAGAGTCCCTGTCCTGGCTCATGAGGGCGCCCACGCCCCCGAACTCGCCGGACAAACTCTCGTTCATCTGCTCTGTCTCCTCCTCGTCGTAGTAGACTGAGTAGGGATCTCCCAACCCCTCGATATAGCCCTTGTAGACTCCCTCAGACAGCTCCGCCTCATCCACATCGCCGATATAGTACTGGTCGATGAGGCTGTTCAGAAGATCCATCTTCCGTCCCTCTTCACTTTTCAAAATCCCGCAGGAGACAACTCCCCCTGCCAATAACACAACGAGGGCGCCAGCAAGCGCCCCCTTTAAAAAACTATGATTTTTCATATATGAAGTCCTGTTCTCCATCTATTCGTCTTCTACAGATATAATCTTGGGTCTACCGGTGTACCGCCCACCCACACTTCAAAGTGGAGATGAGGTCCGGTGGAATTACCCGTAGAACCGACTGCCGCAATATTAGCACCTGCCCCTACCGACTGTCCTACACTCACAAAAATAGCGCTGCAATGCTGATAGAGGGTGGAAATATCTCCATGGTTGATAATCACATAATTTCCCCTGGCGCCACTGTAGGATACGGTTGTAACTGTACCGGATGCCGCAGCATAGATCGGTGTGCCGGATGCCGCAGCATAGTCGCGTCCCTTGTGGTTTGTACTTCCGATGCCTCCCGGAGACTGACGTCCGCCGAACTCACTGCTGATGTAGGCCGCCGGGCAGGGGTTCTGCAGTCTCCCTGTTCCGCCGGAAGGCGTATAGGATGGCCCTGGTGTATAATCGTTATCATTACTATTGTTATTATTATTATTTGAATTCTGAGCTTCCCTCTGCAGTCTCGCCTGCTCTTCCGCAGCCGCCTGCAGCTCGGAGATCTTGGCGTTTGTAGCGCTCAGCTCGGACTGAAGACTGGCAATCTCGCTGCTCTTGCTGTCCACGAGAGACTGAAGCTCTGTCTGCTGACTCTGGAGACTGTTCTGCATCTCCTCCAGCTCTGCGTTCTCCTGCTCCAGCTCCTCCTGCTGCTTTTCCACCTTATCCACAACATTTTGGAACTCCACCAGCATGTTTCTGTCGTACTCAGAGATCTGCGTAATGTACTCCGCATTGCTGAGGAACTCGGCAATACTCTTGGACTCCAGCAGTGTCTCCAGGAACTGTCCGTTCCCGTTCTCATACATATACTGTATGCGGAGCTTCATGCTTTCATACTGATTATTCTCATCAATTTTAGCGGCGTCAAGTTCATCTGCCTTTTTGGCGATCTCCTCCTGCTTTGCCTCAATGTCGGCCTGGGTCTGCTCCATATCCGCCACAATGCCGTCAAGCTGAGCCACCAGCTCCTTCTTCTCCGCCTGTGCAGCGTCGATCTGGCTTTGCTGCTCGCTGGCCTTGTTCTTTGCGTCCTGCAGATCATCCGCCTTCACTGTCACATTCACCTGCAGCCCCATTCCTGCCACAAGCGCTCCCGCCAATAAAACACTGACTAACCTTTTCCTAACCATAGCTTTTTTCTCCCTTACTTTGTACCCCTTTGTTTCCCCTGTGTCTGTTTTCTGGTTCCGTAATCTATCACAGACAGGCGTCTCCGCGCCTGTTTGCTACACTTTCAGATGTTTGCGGATCGTGAAGAAGCTTCCCACAAATCCGATGCCCACACCGAGGGCAAGACCTACCGGAAGCAGAACCTTATAGACTGCTGTCACCGGAAGGAAATCCAGAATATTATTTAAAAGATTAAATCTCTGAAGGATGTATGAAACCGCCTTCCCATACATAAAATATAACAGGGCGAGCGGTATGATCGCTCCGATCAGTCCGATGACCACACCCTCTATGACGAAGGGCGCCCGGACAAACCCATCCTTGGCTCCTATATATTTCATGATGGCGATCTCCTCGCGCCGGACTGTGATACCCATGGTGACCGTGTTGCTGATCAGGAAGATGGACACAGCCAGCAGGATGGCGATGATCGCGATGGACACGTAGGTGATCAGTCTGTTGACGCTGCTGAGCGTATCCGCCACAACGTCCGACTTGTTGACCCTTCTGACGCCATCCAAGCTCTCTGCGAAGCTTACCACGCTCTCCTGCTTGGACACGTCCTCCATATAGACTGCGTAGTTGTCTGAGTTGGCAAGAGGGTTGTCATCCTTAAAGCCCTCCGCCAGACTGGAGTCCTCTCCGAAATACTCACTCTGGAAAGACTCCCACGCGTCGTCCGCCGATACATACTCCACATCCAGCACGCCGTCGCAGGATCTCAGCTCATCGCCGATCTCATCGATCCGGGACTGATCCAGCCCCTCGTCAAAGAAGACGGTGATGGCAACTCCCTCCTCGGCCTTCTGCACAATATAGTTAAAGTTCATGACAATTGCAAAGAACAGACCGAACACAAAAATACACGCCGCCATCGTCGCAATGGACGCAATGGAAAACAGCTTGTTACGGGCAATGTTCTTAAACCCCTGTTTTGTCGAATATCCGACTGTACTAATCTTCATTATTATACCCACCTTTTTGCTCGTCGCTGACAATGACTCCCTTTTTCATTGTCACTACTCGTTTTCTCATCTCGTTCACGATCTCCTGGTTGTGTGTCACGACCAGGACAGTCGTCCCCCTCTCATTGGCCTCCTCCAGGAGCTTCATGATCTCCCAGGAGTTAGTCGGATCCAGGTTACCTGTCGGCTCATCGGCCAGAAGGATGGCAGGCTCATTTACGATAGCCCGCGCGATGGCAACCCTCTGCTGCTCACCTCCGGACAGCTCCTTTGGATAAGACTTATATTTCTGGGCAAGACCAACCAGCGAAAGAGCCGCAGGCACTTTCTTCTTGATGATCCTGGGCGATGTCTCCACGACACGCTGGGCAAAGGCAATATTCTCATATATATTTCTGTCCTTCAGAAGACGGAAATCCTGGAACACGACACCCAGACCCCTGCGATACATAGGGATCTGTCTGTGTTTCAGCCTCTCCAGATTCTGTCCATTCACGACGATCGTACCGGAAGTCGGTTCCAGTTCCTTCATGATCAGACGGATCAGCGTGGATTTACCCGATCCGCTGTCTCCGACGATGAAGACAAACTCACCCTGCTCGATCTTCAGAGTCACACCGTTTAGCGCCGCGACTCCCTTCGAGTATTCCTTCGTTACTTCGTTCAGTTCAATCATATTTTCCTCCTAATTATCAATACTCCAGTGATTCCATGTATTTCATGTACTTCACTACCATCAGCGCGATCTTGAACGTGATGGCATCCTCAAACACACGGAGGTCAAGCCCCGTGCTCTTCTGCAGCTTATCCAGCCTGTAGACAAGCGTGTTGCGATGGATATAGAGCTGCCGCGATGTCTCGGACACGTTCAGACTGTTCTCAAAGAACTTGTTGATCGTCGTCAGTGTCTCCTCATCGAACTCATCCGGCGATTTCCCCTCAAAAATCTCACGGATAAACATCTTGCAGAGCGGAATGGGAAGCTGATAGATCAGACGCCCGATCCCCAGTGTACTGTAGGCAATGACCTTCCGGTCATCAAAAAAGATCTTCCCCACATCCAGGGCAAGCTTTGCCTCCTTGTAGGACTTCGACACTTCCTTGATGTCATTGATCACAGTTCCGTAAGCAATGCGGATATCGTCATCATCCTCCCCTTTCAGGAGTTCCAGTATAGTCTCAGCCGTCTTCTCCAGTTCCGCGTGACCGTCTGAAGGCGCCAGCTCCTTTACGATTATAATATCTTTCTCGTCGACTGCGGTGACAAAATCCTTTGTCTTGTTGCCGAGAAGGCTGCGCACATGATCCAGCATGCTGCTGTCCTTCTCCCGGGCAGTCTCCACTATAAAGATAACACGTCTGACCTCTGTGTCAATATGTAATTTTTTTGCACGGTTATAAATATCTACCAGCAGCAGATTGTCGAGAAGGAGATTTTTTATAAAATTGTCTTTGTCGAAGCGCTCCTTGTAGGCAGTCAGAAGAGTCTGGATCTGAAACGCCGCGACCTTCCCGACCATGTAGACATCGTCGCTCCCGCCGTTGGCGAGAAGGATGTACTCAAGCTGGTGCTCGTCAAAAATCTTAAAAAACTGATAGCCCTGGATCACCTGGCTGTCCGCCGGCGACTCCACAAAAGAAAGTACAGATGCCTCATAATTCTCCTGTTCGGCAAATGTGCTTGCTAGAGATTTCCCGTCTGTATCCATGACACACAGATCGATCCGCGTGATCGCTTTTAAGCCATCGATGGTATTTTGTAGTATTTGATTAGATATCATATTCCATCTCCTCCACTCATTTCAATATGCATTTTCCACAATGTATTTGCGCACATTTACCGCTTTTTGCATATTACTCTTTTCTATACTAATATAAATTCACAAAAAAAGAAAGAGGAAATCACACATTTTTGTTAATTTCCTCAATTTTCTTCCTCTATTTTCTTTAATTTTCCACCCCAAGGGGCTATACAAATTGCCTTGAAAATGTCAGTGCTCCGAGGCTGTCTCCAGCTCTTTTTTCCTGTTTTTTTCCACCTCGTGGCGGAAAAGCCTGTGGTTGATAAACTGGACGATCCGCTCCAGCCTGCCCCGTCTTCTGTAGATAGGGTTTTCGCTCTTCCCCACTCCAAGCCAGACCCGCGCGTTCAGCAGCAGCCTGTTCCGGGCAATGAACTCCTCCTGGCCCGGAGAAGACAGAGAAGCGATAACACAGTCGATCTCAGCCCCGTTGACCGCATTGACCACCAGGTCGTCGGCCTCATCTGCGGGCGACACCTTCGCCATACCGGCGATCTGGATCCCGCTGTAGTCCTCCTCGAGAAAGCGGTAAAAGCCCTCCGCCTCCTCCTCTGTCTCCACCAGGAGAAAGACTCTGGAATGGTTCTTGTGAAGAAAGCGAAGGAACATTTTCAGATAAGTCCTCTGCTCGATCTCCTGGAGCTGTCTCTTCTCGCGCACATCCACACCCTCCAGGATCTCCTTCTCACCTGGGATCACGAGATCGATCTTCTCTATATTTTCACGCAGGGAAGGATCGCCGGAGGCATACATCAAGGTATCCACCGTGACCATCTCGATCACATTGATCGCTTCAGTCCCCATATATGCCACAGTCTGCTTCATGGCCTCCTTGGCGGTACAGTCATCTATGTCAATATTCAGCACATGGATCTTTCCGTTCATTGATAATCACCCGCAATTCCCTCTGGCTGTCGATTATAACAAAATGACCTGTCCTTTTCAACCTTTGACACTAAATCTTCACACTTCGTAATATTTTTAACAGTTTTGTCACTTTTGGGTTTTCTGCCGTCTTTTCTTGGTGATCAGGCCGCCGATGCGGCCCGTCTCCTTGGACGACAGAGACTTCCACCCTGTTTCCATGACTTTGTCAAGCAGCCCCAGCTCCTCCGCGATCTCGTACTTCAGCTTTTCCTCCTCTGTAAGTGTGTTCAGATCCACCGGCTTTTCTTTTTTCTTTCCCATATGCCTGCCCCTTTCCAAATAGATTGCTATCTGGAAGTATTGACAGGATGGGCTGTTTTATACAGTTCTTTTACTGACGGGGATCATCCGGTATGATGATGGCCGCGATCAGATAGGCCAGGAACCCGCTTCCTCCCGCAAAAACAAACAGGACAAAGGCCAGCCTTATAAGGGTCGGGTCGATACCGAAATACTCGGCCACGCCTCCGCACACACCGCAGATCATGCGCTCTCTTCTGGATCGGTAAAGTCTCTTTGTATCCATAATCAATCCTTCCTTTCTACGATTCTTCAAAATAAATTTCTGTGCTTCCCACATCGCAGGAAATATCCATTGTCCTCTGGGCCCTGTTGTCGATTGTCCTCTCTACGCCAAGTCCGGAGTAGCTGCTCTCTCCAATATTCAACTCTCCAACACCGCACTCCAGCCTGTAGTTGAAATCTGTCTCTTTTCCCGCCGCCGTGTAGACAAGGCTGCCAACGCCACACTCCAGATCCGCCTTCTGTCTGGTATCGCCGGACACTTCAACAGTGCCCACGCCCACCTCTATGTCCAGCTCATCCGCTGTGAACCAGTCCAGGGCGGCGGAGCCGGCGCCCACCTCCAGCTTCAGCTCTCCGGCGTCTATATTTTCCACATAGAGCTCACCTATGCCCAGCTGAAGATCCGCTGTCTCAAGCTGCAGCTCCTCCGGAACATAGATCCACACATTGCCGTAATTTCCCTTGTTCATCCGCCAGGGGAAGCGGCGGGCCGTGGTCTCCACCGTCAGCTCTCCGTCCTCCTCTGCCACCTGAAATTTCAGGGCAGAGTAGACGTCCTCCGTCTGTACGGTGATGCCGTCGCCGGTGCCCTTCAGGATCTGGACATGGAGTCCCTCTGTGTCCAGCTTCAGGGAGCGGACATCATAGTAAGTCTCATCCGTGTCCGCCTCCAGGGGAGTGTCGCCGTAATCGTAGGACACATCCACTTCCCCTCTTCCCGGGCCGATCCAGTCCGGAATATAGTTATCCATGACAGTCAGGGTAGCTCCCATCACTTTCCCGCTGACCAGGCATACGCACCCGATACCGGCTACCACGCCGCAGGTGATCCAGAAATTTCTCCATCCCCTCTTCATTTAACCCACCGCCTTTCTCCTGTGAAACGGACGTCTGCAGAGTTCTACAAAAAACCGGAACAGTCCCGGCAGCACGATGATGCAGAGCCTTACGGCCGCCACGGTCAGAATCGCTCCGATCACCGCCAAAATCATGCCGCTTCCAATCAGAGCCAGCCCTGTTGGCAGGTCCGGCACCAGGGCCATCATCCCCGCAAAGAAGAGGACGACCCCTACGACAGCCACCACGACAGCCGCAAGAGCAAAGGCAAAAAAGACGGCAAACGCAGCGATGGCAAGCCCCGCCACAACACAGAGGAGGGCGAACCCTACCGGAACCACGACGGGTGAGCAGACAAGAAGAATCAGCACGATCAGGATGATCTTCCAGGTCCGGCTCCCGCGGGGCTGGCCATAACTGCCGGCGTTTGAGCTATACCCCGCCGATGGGCCGCCATTTTCAGTCCCGTACCCCGTGCCGCCTCTCTGACTGTCCGGGCCCGGGCCGCCCGGTCTTGCGGGGGACTCCCTGCGCTCAAATCGGGGATCTGTGTATCCGGTCTCCCGGAACTCTCCTTCCTCCCCGGCCTTTCCTCCCAGGCCCGCCTTGATCTCGGCCGCTACCTTGGCGGGGCTTCCCAGCTCCCGGATGATCTCCGCCTCGTTCTCCTCTCCCGCCTCGTCAAAATAGTCATTGTAATATTTCATTGCCTCTGTGCGCTCCTCCACGGATATATCCTGCAGGAGCGCCGCCAGCTCAAGCATAAACTGTATACGGTTCATAAGATAGCACCTCCCTCAAATATTTCGCTGATCTTTTCCGAATAGCTCTTCCACTCGGATCGATACAAATTCAGCTGCGCTTCACCTCTCGGCGTAATCTTGTAATATCGTCGGTTCCTCCCGTCATACTGCCTGTCGTAAACTTCCAGGCAGTCGTCCTTCTGCAGTCTCCTCAGCACGGGGTACAGGGTGGACTCCGACACCTCGATGGCCTTCCTTACATCCTGGGTGATCTTATAACCGTACGTCCCCTCTTTTTCTCTTGAGACAACCGCCAGGACGATCGCGTCAAGGAGGGCAGCTCCGGTGTTAAATACCATACAATCACTCCTTTTCTCCCTGCCTTACAGTGCCGCTCCAACACCGGCACTGATATTGTCAAAATCTCAATATTATTTTCATGGCTATATTATATGTTGTATAGTATTATTTGTCAATAAATATTATACAAAAATATAATAATGCCAGAGACCTTTTTCTCCATCGCTGCATGACAATTCACTCTTGCAATTTATGTCAAAATCATGTAAACTGTAGCTACAAAAATCGCGGCAGATTTTTTCACAATATTTCTATCTGCCCGGAGAGCTCTTTTTTCAGAGGCTCTCATCCTTATTTCTTGGCCCTTCGGCCGGAAAATACCCTTTGGGATCACACAGCAAAACAACAAAGAGAATACATGAGAGCGATTGTATTTTACATATTTGCCTGTTACAATAAGCATAGATCCTGTCTTTTATGTATTCTCGCCTTCACGAAAGGAGAACTGCATGACAGACAGCGAAGACAAACGCACACAAACACATACCATACGGAACACAAGGCCAAGGGACAGCGGCGCCAAGCTGATCTTTGACAATCCCGTCCTCTGCGCTCAGTTCATCAGGGACTATCTGAACGTAGACATTTTAAAGGATGTTCAGCCGGAGGACATTGAAGATATCTCCGAGCGCTTTTTGTCCATGTGGCAGGAAAACAGAGACTCAGACTGCGTGAAGAAGATCCATCTGAGCGGGACAGCCGGGCCTGACGCCCTGTTCCTGATCGCCATGATCGAGCATCAGTCATCCGTGGACTACGATATGCCCTTCCGCATTTTGCGGTATATCACCCACATACTGACCGATTATGCCGCGGAAGCTGAAAAGAGGCAGCCCCGCATCACGGCCAGAAAGGATTTCCGCTATCCGCCTGTCCTTCCGGTGATCTTCTATGACGGGCCGGGAAGCTGGACTGCTGCGGCGGATTTCAGAGACAAGGTATATCTCAATGAGATCCTGGGAGAGTATATCCCCTCATTCAAATATATCGTGGTCCCTCTCTCCTGCTACTCCGCCGAAGATCTGATCGGCAAAAACAACGAGCTCTCCCTGCTCCTGCTGATCGACAAGCTGCGCAGCTCCTCGGACTTCAAATTTCTCAGGAATATCCCTGATGAATATTTTGAAAATCTGGGCCGGAATTCACCGGAGTCTGTGCTGAAGCTGATGAGAACAGTCATATCCGTCCTGCTCCTAAAGCTGAATGTTCCAAAAGAAGAGGTGGCCGAGTTCACCGACCGCATCGAGAGGAGGGATTTTTCAGTGCTGTTTGAACATTTTGAGGCGTACGATGTCCAGGAGACCCGCAGGATCAGTAAAGCCGAGGGAAAATCCGAAGATATACTGGATCTTCTGCGGGATCTGGGTCCTGTGCCGGAAGACGTAGAAACACAGATTTCCCAGACAACCGATCTGGAGCTCTTAAAGAAATGGCTGAAGGCTGCCGCCAGAGCAGACAGTATAGAGAGCTTTATTTCCCAAATGTAAAACACAGCCCCGCCCTGACAGGGACCAGATGTCCTACTGCCAGAGCGGGGCTGTTCTTTCACTCTTTTTTGCCGGTCACTATCCCGGCAGAATAATTTCTTCCTGTAAAGTGAAGGAGTAGATGATCTTCTCCCTGACCGGTCTGCCCAGAAGCTGTTCCAGGGCTTTTGCGTAGTAGTCAAGCTGGGCGTGGTACTTCTCCACAAGCTGGTCCGCGGTCTTCACCTGGTCTGTCTTGTAGTCCAGCACCACAATCCCGTCCTCCTCCTGAAACCAGGCGTCGATGATCCCCTGCACAAGGATTTTGTCCTCTTCCTTGCCGGCGCTGTCGGGGTACACCTCCGCCATGTCCACTCCAATGACAAAGGGCTGCTCCCTGAAGAGCTGTCCTCTCCTGGCCGCCTCCCGCATTCGTCCTCCACTCTCACAGCGGGTAAACTCCAGAATATCCCCGGGACGGACGCACCGGGCCATCTCCGGAGCGATGCGGCCGCTCTCCTCCATAGACCGGACCGCCTGGGACAGGCTCTCCTGGGTGTACTCTTCTGTAAAGTCCAGAAGCTCCATCACCCGGTGGTAGGCGCTTCCCCGGGAGGCGCCGGTGAGCTCCTCCTCCCCGGCCCGGAACCTGGGGATCAGAGGCACCACCTCCGGCTCCTCAAAGGGCATCTCTCCTGCGTCTCCTGGCTCTTCCAGGGACAGCTCTCTCAGATACTCCCTCTTTTTCAGCTCAGAGACCGTGAATTTCAGCTTCCGCCCCTCCAGGTCCGGATGAGGGTATCTGTAGGAAAACTGCTCCTCCAAGCTCTCCTTCATCTCCCCGTCGTACACTTTCTCTGTATCCCAGTCCTCCAGGGCCTTCTTTGTAAAGATGCCCTCTGCCTCCTCCTGCACCTGCCTTCTGACAAGCCCCTCCAGATTCAGGATCTCCACCTGCATGTGAGCCTTTCCGTCTGCCGCGGCCACAGCCGGCAGAATCCAGTCCAGATAGCTGGAGGCCCGGGACAGCTCCCCGAAAGAGAGGGGGCGTAGGGCTTCCAGCTCCTCCTCTGCGCTCGTTAAAGCCCGCAGCTCCTCCAGCCTCCCCGCCGGATCCTTCATAGTTCCCACCAGGATCAGCTTCTCCTTGGCCCGGGTCAGGGCCACGTAGAGGACACGCAGCTCCTCCCCTAAGTTCTCCAGCTTTTCCCTCCTCTGTATCACCTGCTTGTAGAAGGAGGGCGCCTTTGTGCGATACTTAAGATCCACCACATCCATGCCTACTCCCAGGGAGGCGTGGATGAGGATGTTCCCCTTTGTGTCCTGGGTGTTGAAGCCTTTTCCCATTCCGGCCGCGATCACCACAGGGAACTCCAGTCCCTTGCTCTTGTGAATACTCATGATGCGCACCGTGTCCGCGTTCTCATCGCTGACAGAAGCCTCTCCGTAGTCCACGTTGTACTTCTGCAGCTGCTCGATATAGCGGATAAAATTAAAAAGCCCCTGGTAGCTGGTACTCTCGAAGGCCATGGCCTTCTGAGCCAGCATATCCACATTGGCCCTCCTCTGCTCACCGCCGGGAAGGGCCGCCACATAGTCTCCGTATCCGGTGTCATCCAGAATCTCCCAGAGAAGCTCATGAATGGCTGTGTAGGAGGCTTTCTCCCGAAAATAATCCATCTTGTCCAGGCAGGCAGCCAGCTTCTCCCGAAGTGCCGGATCCTCCCCCTGGCTTCTGTACTGCTGCACCGCTTCACAGAAACGGCGGTCGGGACAGGCGATGCGGATCCTGGCCAGCTCCTCGTCGGTGAGCTGTCCAAACCAGGAGGAGAGGACGGCTGTCAGGGGGATATCCTGCTTTTCATTCTGCAGTACCCGGAAGTAATCCAGCAGCACGCCGATCTCCCTCGTCTCAAAATACCCTTCCTTCGTCCCCGCGCAGGCGGGGATTCCCTCCTCCAGAAGCACCTCCATGAACACGTCGCTCCACCCTTTGATGCTCCTTGTCAGGATGACAATATCCCCATAGCGCGTCGGCCGAAGCTCCCCTGTCTCCTTGTCCGTCACCAGCTGCTCCTTTAAAATCCTGCGGATGCAGTCTGCCACGGCCCTGGCCTCCAGCTTTCTGGCGGAGAGCTTCTCTCCCGCCGCCTCCTCCAGCTCCTCGTCCAGGCTGCCGTCAACGAGAAGCAGCTCCGTGTCATTGCCCCGGCTCTCCGGGTAGGAGGCGCCGGGCCAGAGGGCGGCCCTGTCGTCGTAGGTGATGCCTCCCAGCTCCGGTATCATGATCCGACGGAAAAGGGCGTTGACGCTTTCCAGGACCTCCGGACGACTGCGAAAATTCTTAAACAGATCGATCCTCTGAGTCCGACTGTCCGTGTCCTCCCCCTCATAGATCCGGTAGGTGTCAAATTTTTCCATAAAGAGCTCCGGCCTGGAGAGGCGGAACCGGTAGATGCTCTGCTTCACATCCCCCACCATGAAAATGTTGTTCCTCCCCTGCCAGGTGCGGGACACACTTGTCAGGATGGCCTCCTGGATCAGGTTGCTGTCCTGGTACTCGTCGATCATCACCTCCCGGAACTGCTCCTGGTACACCCGGGCGCAGGGGGAGGGCCGAAGCCCTTCTTCCGTCTTCTCCGTGAGGATGCGCAGGGCGTACTGCTCCATATCCGAGTAGTCGATCATGCCGCGGCTTCTCTTCTTCTCCTCAAAGCGGGCGGCAAAGGCCTCTGTCAGATCCTTAAGCTCCGCCATCATAGGAGCGCAGACTGCCAAGCCTGCGAGGAGCTCCTCCTCTGTCTGTGAAAAATACTGCCTGGCCAGGAAGTCAAACTCATCTTTCAGCTCTTTCCGAAGCTTTTTCACCCGGTCCGCCTTGTCCTTAGACACAGCCTTGTCCCTGTTAGGGGCCAGCTTTTTCCAGGCAATCTGCTCAGACGCCTGGCGGTACCGGGCGTAGGTGGCGGCCTGCCGGAACCGCTCCACGTTTTTCATGTCGCTCTCCAGCATCTCCTCATACATGTAGGGGCCATCCGGCTCCAGGCAGAGGGCCAGCGCCTGATCCTTCAGGCGGACCGCCGTCTCCATGGCGTGGTCCACCTCCTCCCGGACGAAAGCAAAGAAGGGCGTCTTCTCCAGCTCCTCGCCTGTCTGTACCTGACAGGCCCGGACGCAGTCCGCAAGCCACCCCTCCGGGTCAGGACAGCTTCTGGAAAATTCGTACAGCTTCAGGATGATCTCCTCCAGCCTTCGGTCGCTCTTTCCCGACGCATAGCTCTCCGCAAAAGCCAGAAAGCGTTCCTGTCCCTCCCCGTACTTTTCCTCCAGAAGCTCCTGCAGCACATCTCTTTCCAGCAGCTTCAGCTCCCCCTCCTCGCCGATGCGGAAGGAAGGGTCCAGCTCAATGACATGAAAATTCTCCCGGATCACAGAGAGGCAGAAGCTGTGGATAGTGGTGATGGAGGCGCTGTGGATGAGAGTGGCCTGCTGCCGCAGGTGCTCGTTAAAGGGATCCTCCTGGGCTTTCTTTTCGATGGCCCGGCGGATCCTCTCCTTCATCTCCGCGGCAGCCGCCTCCGTAAAGGTGACGATGAGGAGCTCATCCACGGAGAGCGGATCCTCCTGCCTGGTGAGCATGGTGATGATGCGCTCCACCAGCACGGCCGTCTTGCCGGAGCCCGCCGCCGCGGACACAAGAATGCTGCGGTCTCTTAAGTCAACGACACTCTGCTGTTCTTTTGTCCACTTTACGCTCATGACTGTCCCTCCTGTCTTCCTTCCTCTGTATCAGGCCCGGCGCTGTAGGCCTGGATGCGCAGCAGCGCCTCCTCCTGCCCCATGCTGCTGATGTCCCGGTAGCCGTAGCCTGGCAGGGAGCTGTCAAAGCCGCAGATATGCCGGTATCCGCAGTAATCACAGCCGGTCCGCCCCCCGTACCTGTAGGGCTCCGCTTTCGCCTCCCCGGAGGCGATGCGGTTGTGGAGCTCCCCCGCCTTTGCCCTGGCAAACGCTCCCAGCATGCGGAAGCGCTCCCCTGAAAGCGCCTTCGACCTGGCGGAGAGGGCCCCGTCCTTGTTAAAGGAAACCGGAATGGCCAGAGACTCCCCCTGTGTCCTGTGCTCCAGATGCCGGAGGGAATCCCCCTCCAGGCTCACCAGGCCGTCTGGCCGAAGCTTCTTTAGAAGCCTCTCCTCGATCTGACTCTCCTCTCCCCCAGGATCTGTGAAGGGATCCTCGATGTGGTAGTAGAACACCCCGGCAGGGACAGGCTCCCGGCCCGGATACCTCTTTCCGGTAATCTTCAGCGCCTCCTCCATGTAGACCAGAAGCTGCATCTGCAGTCCCCCGTAGACAAGGGAAAGGTCAAAGGCAGTCTGCCCGGTCTTGTAGTCCAGGATCTTGACATAGACCCGGTCATCCCCCACACAGGTGTCCACCCGGTCGATCTTGCCTGCCCCGAACTTCAGCTCATAGGCCTCCGGCTGAAAATCCCCGGCCTTCAGCTGCTCTGTCAGTGCCCACACCGTCCGCTCCATCATGTGCTCGATGCGGGTGATGAGCCAGGCGTTCCTCGAGGAGCTGTAAAGGACGGAGTTACCGTAGTCTGTCACCGCCTCCTCCACGCTCTCCTGGCAGAGCCGCTTCTGAGCCTCCCGGTCCAGGCCGGTCCACCCTCCCTGGCTGGCAGAGGCCTTCCGGGAGTACCGCTCGATAGCGCCGTGGAACACATTTCCCATGTCCACAGCCTGGAACTCAAAGGTCTCTCTCTCCTTCAGCCGCAGCCCGTAATCGAGAAAATGGGCAAAGGCGCAGGCGGAGAACTTCTCCATCCGGGAGATACTCTCCAAAGGCCGGTTCCCATACAGCCGTTCTGCCGCGGCCCGGGTGATGGCGTCCTGGGGTCTCCGGTAAAATCCCGCCTCCAGAATGGCGCCGATCCGGTCTCCCCACTCCCGGTTCCTCTTATACCAGGTGTAGAGCTCCATCCAGGCACCCCCCGCCTTCTCACTCTTCATCCGCAGGCCCTCAATGAGCTCAGACAGCCCGGTCCTCGGAGAGAGCTCCCGGTCTTTCAAGAGAATGGCATCCTCGTCGATGACTGCCAGCTCCGGGAAAAGCTTCTCCAGCTCCTGCACCAGGTAGGAGGGCCGGATGGTCTTCCCGTCAGCGGACACCCTGCTGTAGAAGACGCAGAGCTTCCGGGAGGGCTTGGTCAGGTTCAGATAGAGATAGTACTTCTGCACATAGGCCTGCTCCCGGCTTCCCGGCGTCAGGGCGATCCGCTCCTTCTCAAAGGCCTTCACATCCCGCTCGGAGAGAAGGCCTGTCCTCACCAGGGAGCCCGGCAGAAAGGTATCGTTGGCCCCCACGAAGATCAGGGCCTTCACCCCCTTCAGGCGGGTTCGCTCCATATCTCCGGCCACCACCTGGTCGATACCAGGCGGGATAACCCCCACCTTTGCCTCCGCAAGGCCTGCGTCCAGCAGATCGCAGTACTCCTGGAGGGAGACCTGCTCCTCCCCCAGAAGCTCCACAAATTTGTCAAAAAGGCCAATGACAATGCCGTAGATCTGGGCGTACTCCCGGGCCAGGGCGTTCTCGCCCCTCTCCTGAAATGCCTCCTCCTGCCTTTTCAGGGCAAGCTGCATCTGTTCCCCTGCCAGGAAATCGTAGAGGGCCTCTGTGATGTCCCGGACCGTCTTCCGTCTCTGGCGGAGCACGAAAAGGAGAGGCTCCATTTTCTCCACAAAAAGAACCCTCATGTGGTTGAGCCGGTCCAGTTTCTCAGTGTCCATGCCCTCCGTCCGGCGGATCCAGCGCTGCTGCCATTTCTTCCATCCCCGGATGCCCAGAGCCAGGCAGTAGTTCTCCAGATCGTCCAGCTCACCTCTGGAAAAGGAGGTGTAGCCAGTCCGCAGAAACCGGAACACACTGTCGCAGGTAAAGCTCTCCCTGGACATGGCAAGAAGGCTGCGGATGTACTCCACAAAGGAGTTGAGAAGAATGCTCCTCTTCTGGTCCATGAAGACCGGTATCTCATAGCGGGCAAATGCCTTTCTGAGATAATTTCCGTACACCTCCATGTCGCTGGCGATGACGCCGATCTCCCGGTACCGGTATCCCTCCTTTCTCACAAGGGACCGCACCTTTCTGGCGGCCGCCTCCGCCTCCTTATCCGGGCTGGACGCCACGTGGATCTCTACCCCCTTCTGTTCCCCCTCGAAGGAGCTGTTCCCGTACCGGAAAAGATGCCGCTCCACAAAGGCCAGGGCGGGGCTCTCCTGAAATCTGGGGGGCACCTGGGGCCGCAAAAATTTCAGTTCCTCCACCGGCACGCGGCGTTCCCGGGCAATCTCCACCAGAGAGGTGACGGTCTTCTTGCTCATGGCAAAGAGCTGATAGGGGTGATCGCAGGCGTAGGGATTTTCCCTCCCGTCGATGGTCACTGTCACCACCACATCCCGGCAGATCGTCATGAGCTCCCCCAGCAGACGGTTCTGGACCGGCGTAAACCCGGTGTAGCCGTCCAGCACCACTGTGCTCTTCCCAAGAAGGGCAGACTCCCCCGCCACCTTTGCCAGCACGTCCAGGAGCTCCTCCTTTGTGGTGTATTTTTCCTTCAAGTAATCCTGGAAGCTTCTGTAGAGAAGCTTCAAGTCCCGCAGTTTAAAAGACAGGTAGGAGTCCTCCTTCTCCCCTGCTATAACCTGAGCGAGCTGCTCCTCCCCCACGTCGTACTGCATGAACTCAGAGAGGACGGACTTCACTTCGCTGACATAACCCAGCCTGCGCATATTGCCCTTCAGCACCGTCAGCTCCCCTTCCAGATCTCCGCCGATCTTTCTCAGCACCAAGTTCTTTCCCTCGTCGTCCAGCACGGGGAATCCCCCCTTCCCCGTCTCCTCAAAGATCCGGTGAGCCAGGCGCACAAAGCTGAGGACATCGATGTTCATGATCCCCTTCGCGGGGCTCATCATCACAAGATCCTTCTGAGTCTGCATGGTAAACTGCTCCGGCACAAGGACCAGATAGGAAAGGCCGGGATTTTCCCCGGCCTCCTTTATGATCCTCTCATATAGATAATGGGACTTCCCGGAACCGGAACCCCCAAAAATAAATTTCAATGCCATATTATTTTCCTCCTGACGGATCATGGGTGAGCTTCCCGTAGACATCCACAGGCACATAGGCCCTGACATAGATTCCATCCTGGGTGTACTCTTCCTTTTCCAGCTCCCCGTATTTTCGGATGAGCTGTATTTTCCCCGCATCGCTGTAGGGGTAAATCTGCTCGATCTCCACCTTCTGCTCCCGCAGCACATCTTCCACACAGGAGAGGAGCGCATCCACGCCCTCTCCCGTTTTTGCCGAGATGAAGGCTGTCCTCTCCGCCTGAAAATCTCTGGGCGCGTACTCCCCCTCAAACCTGTCCCTTTTGTTGAAGGCCGTGATCACCGGCTTATCCGACGCCTCCAGCTCTCTCAATGTCTCATAGACCACATGCATCTGCTGGTCCATCTGGGGATTGGACGCGTCCACCACGTGGAGGAGAAGGTCCGCGTACTTCGTCTCCTCCAGGGTGCTTTTAAAGGCCTCGATGAGGTGGTGGGGCAGCTTGCGGATAAAGCCCACCGTGTCTGTCAGGAGCACCTCCTGGCCCCCCGGCAGCTTCAGATTTCTGGTGGTCGGATCCAGAGTGGCAAAGAGCTTGTCCTCCGCCAGGATGCCAGCGCCGGTGAGATAATTTAAGAGGGTGGACTTCCCTGCGTTGGTGTAGCCCACAATGGCGATCACCGGGATCCGGCTCCTGGCGCGGGATTCCCTTGTGAGCTGCCGGTGCCGCTTTACCTCCTTCAGCTCCTTTGTGAGCTGGGAGATCCGCCCCTTGATGAGGCGTCGGTCCATCTCCAGCTTCTTCTCCCCGGGCCCTCTCGTACCGATGCCCCCTCCCAGCCTGGACAGAGAGGTGCCAAGGCCGGTGAGTCTGGACTGTCTGTACCTGAGCTGAGCCAGCTCCACCTGGATCTTTCCCTCGCTGGTGGAGGCTCTGGCCGCAAAGATGTCCAGGATGAGAAGGGTCCTGTCCATGATCTTCACATCCAGCTCATCCTTCAGATTGCCGATCTGGGCCGGCGACAGCTCGTCGTCACAGATGATGCCATCGGCCTGAGTCTCCCAGATCAGCTCCTTCAGCTCCTCCGTCTTTCCTCTTCCAAGGTAGGTGGCCGGGTGCATCTGCTCCCTCTTCTGCAGGATGCGCCCCACACAGAGGGCTCCCGCGGTACAGGCCAGCTCCTCCAGCTCATCAAGGGACTGCTCCGCGTCGTCGCTGTCCGCCAGGCTTACCCCCACAAGGATAACCCGCTCTTTTTTCTCCGCTGTCTCATACATACGCGCAAGACTCCTTATCTGGTCTCAAGAAATTCTGCCTCTTTTGCCGCTTTTTCGTCATCCGGATAGTCGGCTGTGTAGTCCTCCAGTTTGGATTTGGCGCTCTCCATATCCCCGGACTGCTCGTAGGCCGCGATCTCGTTGAAGCGCATCTCCTGCATCATCTCATCGCTGACATCGTCGGCCTCCATGCCCAGCCGGAAATAGTTCAAGGCCTCCGTGGGATTGTCCAGCTGCATGGCGCAGCACCCCATGAGATTGTAGAGCTCCCCGGTCTTATCTCCCCCGTTGTCCAGCACAGACTGAAAGGCCTCCAGGGCCCCCTCGTAGTCCTTCTGCTCCCACCTTGCAAGGCCAAGGCCTCTCCAGCCCTCCGCATCCTGGCTGTCCTCGTCCACAGCCTCCTGAAATGCAGCAGCCGCCTCCTCATAATTTCCTTCCTCCAGGAGGGAAGTTCCATCCTCCAGAAGGTTGGAGCCACAGCCCGTCAGCATCAGGGCGGCCAGAAGAACCGCCGCATATTTTCCTGCCTGTCTTTTCATATTCAAGCTCCCTTCGTCTATACTCTCCCGCATGTTATACTGAATATTTCACAACTCCCGCCGCATTGATGATGGAGATGATCATAACCCCCACATCCGTAAACACAGACTCCCACATGGTGATATAGCCCGCCGCCGCAAGGAGAAGGACGACAAATTTCATAATCAGCGCAAAGTTGATATTCTGGCTCACCACCCGGACCGTCTCCCTGGCAATCCGAACCGCGTCCACCACCTTGGGCAGCTCGTCCTCCAGAAGGACAATGTCCGCCGCCTCTATGGCTGCGTCCGACCCAAGGGCGCCCATGGCGATACCCACATCCGCTCTGGCAAGCACAGGGGCGTCATTGATTCCGTCTCCCACACAGGCCACTCTCTCTGCCTCGTACTGGTACTGCATGAATTCCTCCATCTGCTCCAGCTTATCCTCCGGCATCAGCTCCGTGTAGGTGTAGTCCAGCTGCAGCTCCTTTGCCACCGCATTTCCGGCGGCACGGCTGTCTCCTGTGAGCATGACAAGAACCGCATTGTACCTCTCCCGCAGCATCTTCATGGTCCATCTGGCATTGTCCCGGATCCGGTCCTCGATGACAATATATCCGGCATACTGGTCCTCCCGGGCCACGTAGATGACCGTCCCGATGGTCTTCACCTGCTCCACCGCAAGGCCCTGCTCCTCCATCATCCGGAGATTTCCGATATGTACCCTGCTGCCGTTGTAGCTGGCGCTGATCCCATAGCCGGGCATCTCCTCCACATCCGTCACCCTCTCCGGATCGTACGTGCCGCCGTAGGCGCTCATGAGGGACTGGGCGATGGGGTGGTTGGAATAGCTCTCCACGTGAGCCGTGATCTCCAGCAGCTCCTCCTTCGTGAGCCCCTCCGGGCGCACCCGGGTCACAGTAAAGGTTCCCTCTGTCAGTGTACCCGTTTTATCAAAAACAAATGTATCTACCTTCGCCAGCATCTCCAGATAGTTGCCGCCCTTTACCACGATGCCCTGGCGGGCCGCCGAGGCGATCCCCCCCAGGAAGGCGATGGGCACGGACAGGATCAGTCCCGTTGGGCAGGCGGCGATGAGCACGATCATCCCCCGGTAGATCCAGGTCTCCCAGCCGCTCCCTGTGATAAAAAGAGGCGGACAGACCATGATAAGGAGAGCCGCCAGCACCGCCACAGGCGTGTAGATCCGGGTAAATTTTCTCACAAAGCCTTCGCTGTCCGCCTTCTGCTGCTGGGCTCCCTCCACCAGCTCCATGATCCGGGACACGGTGGAATCCTTGTAGAGCTTCTTCACCTGGGCCTCCACCACGCCGGTCATATTGATGCTGCCGCTGTAGATCCGGCTGCCGGGGCCCACACTGTCGGGCATGGCCTCGCCGGTCAGGGCCTTTGTGTCAAGGCTGGTATTTCCGTTTAGGATTACAGCGTCCACCGGCACCCGCTCGCCTGGCTTGATGATGATCACATCCCCCAGCTCCAGCTGGGAGGGCTCCACCTGCGCCTCGCCGTCCTCCTCTTTCCTTGTGGCATAGGCAGGGCGTATATCGATGAATTTCTCAATGGTTCTCTTTGTCCTGTCCACAGACACGGCCTCAAGGATACAGCCGATCTGAAACAGAAGCATGGCGGCCACAGCCTCCGCGTAGTGTCCCACTGCCAGGGCTCCCACTGTGGCGATCACCATGAGCAGATGTTCTTTCTCCAGCTTTTTCCGGGCAAGGCTGCTGCTGATACTGTAAAAGGAGTGAAACGCGACGACAAGATACACAGCAAGAAACAGGGCAAAGCGCACCTCGTTTTCCAGCATCGCCCGCCCCGACCAAATGACAGCGGCAATAAACAAAGCCGCGCCCGCCGCCAGTGTACCTGCCTGTATCTTGATTTCCTTCGCCATCGCTTCTGCCCCTCTTGTTTTCCTTAGACTTTATTCGCTGATATGCTCCATGCCCTGGCTGATAATGGTCTGGATATGGCCGTCGGCCAGCGAATAGAAGACAGTCTTTCCCTCTCTTCTGTTCTTCACCAGCTTCATCTGCTTCAGGATCCGAAGCTGATGGGAGATGGCCGACTGGCTCATACCCAGCAGCTCCGCCAGATCGCAGACGCACACTTCAGCCTGCAGAAGGGCGCAGAGGATACGGATGCGGGTGGCGTCTCCGAACACCTTGTAGAAATCCGCGAGCTCCCGGATCGTCTCCTCCCCGGGCATCCTGCCGCGCACTTCCCGGATGATATCTGTATGAGCCGCCACCACGTCGCAGCATTCTGCCTCTGTCTTTTTCATCGTCAGTCACCCTTTCTGAAGTCAGCGTTCTGCCGGACTTGTTCATATGAATATCAGTTCATCTGTTAATTATGCCAAAACAAGCCCGGCATTTCAACCTTTTCCCGGAAAATCAGGGAAACTTAATACTTTTGTAACACGGTTTTCCCGTACAGGGCCCGGATGGAGTTCAGCACGCAGAGCATGGCCACTCCCGTGTCCGCGAACACAGCCATCCACATGTTTGCCATGCCCGCGAAGCCAAGGATCATGACAAGCGCCTTCACGGCCAGTGCAAAGACCACGTTCTGCATGGCGATCCGCCCGGTTCTCCTGGCGATGGCAATGGACTCAGGAACCGCGGTCACCTGGGAGGTCATAAAGACCACATCCGCCGCCTCTATGGCCGCGTCGGCGCCGCTTCCCATGGCGGCTCCCACGTCCGCTCCGGCCAGCACAGGGGCGTCGTTGATGCCGTCTCCCACAAACATGACCGCCCCGTTCTCCCTGCGCATCTCCTGCAGATGGGTCAGCTTATCCTGTGGAAGGAGCTGGGCAAATACCCTGTCGATGCCCGCCTCACCTGCCACCGCCCGGGCGCTCTCCTGTCCGTCCCCTGTGAACATGGCGGTCACAAGGCCCTGCTTTTTCATAATGGCAATGGCTTCCTTTGCCTCCTTTTTCAGAGAGTCCGCGATAACGATACAGCCCGCCAGCTTCCCGTCAAGAGCAAGGAGCACCTCCGTGCCATACTGGCCGCTCTCGTACCGGTCCATCTTGACGTGGAACATGTCCATGAGAGCCCTGTTCCCGCAGAGGACTTCTCCCCTCTGTGTGACGGCGTGGATCCCCTTTCCGGAGATCTCCTCCACCTTTTCCAGCCGCGCCAGGGTCATGCCCTTCTCCCTGGCAGCCTCCACAATGCTGGTCCCGATGGGATGTGTGGATCCCAGCTCGCACTGGGCTGCCATCTCAAGGAGTGCGTCCATGCTCTCTCTTCCAAAGGGAATCACGCTCTGCACCTGGAATTCCCCCTTGGTGATGGTGCCGGTCTTATCCATCACAACGGCCTTTATATTTTTCAGCGCTTCGATGGCAATGCCGCCCTTAAAGAGGATGCCCTCCCTGGAGCCCGCGCCGATGCCGGAGAAAAAGGCCAGTGGCACACTCAGCACAAGGGCACAGGGGCAGCTGATGACAAGGAAGGTGATGGCCGTGTAGATCCACTCCCGCCAGTTCCCGGTTATGAGGGACGGTATGATAGCTGTGGCCACAGCCACCAGCACCACAATGGGAGTGTAGATCCTGGCGAATTTCGTGATAAACCGGTCCAGCCTGGGCTTGCTGGCGGCGGCGTTTTCCACGGAGTCCAGTATCTTGGTCACCATGGACTCGGAGAGGGGCTTCTCCACCTCCATCTGCAGCACCCCCTGCTCGTTGACACAGCCGGACATGAGCCTGGAGCCTCTGCGCACGGTCACAGGGACCGGCTCTCCCGTCACCGGGGAGGTGTCGATCCGGCTCTCCCCCTCGGTCACAATGCCGTCCAGAGGGATGCGGTCTCCCGGGCGCACAAGGAGAATGTCTCCCACCGCCGCGTCCTTTGCCGGGATCTCATGCACTTCCCCGCCTTCCAGGCGTCCCACCACCTCGGGCCGCATATCCACGGCCTCCATAATCTGGGAGCGGCTCCTCGCCACAGCCACGTCCTCAAAGAGCTCTCCCACTCTGTAGAACAGCATAACGCCTACTGCCTCCGCAAAGTCTCCGATGGCAAAGGCGGCCAGGGTAGCTACGCTCATGAGGAAGTTCTCGTCAAACACATGGCCCTTCCCCAGATTCCTGAGAGCAGTCCAGACGATCTCCCAGCCCAGCAGCACGTAGGCGATGACATAGCCCACGGAGGGCCACAGAGGCGCCGCCCCCATATGCTCTGCAATCTCCCCTGCGGCAAAAAGGGCTGCTCCCACCGCAATGATAAAGATTTCCTTTCTGTTTTCCTGGAAAATACTCTTCTTCTGCGCCTTCCCGGATGGCTGTATCTCCTCCCTGGGAGTGACTGTCACCTGCTCCTCTATGGAGGCGCAGATCTCCCGGAATTTGGGCAGAAGCTCCTCCTGGTGACTCGCCGCCACCCGGAGCTGCTTTGTGGCAAAGGTGATGGTGGCCATCTCCACGCCCGGCAGCTCCCGGATCTGTCTCTCCATCTTGGCCGCGCAGTTGGCGCATTCAAGTCCTTCCAGAATGTAGACTCTCTGTTCTACACCGGCGGATATATTGTCAAATTCCCGGCCTGTGTGGTGTATCTCCTCATGATGATGTTCATGGCCATGGCCGTGGTCATGATGGTGCTCGTGGTCGTGATGATGCTCGTGGCCGCAGTCGCAGGCCTCATGCTCGTGGTCATGCTCCAGTTCTCTTTTTTCAGCAAGCATAGCAATTCCTCCCTGCATAGGTTTGTATATGAATGATTGTTCATATGTTCATGCTTTAATATAATCACAGAACCGTACGCATGTCAATAGGTTAGCCGATAAAATTTTTCAATATAGAAAAAAGAGAGCCGAAGCTCTCTTTTTCACGCGGATCTTTATGCCCGAAAATCCTTTCTACTGTCCTCCACCGCACAGGAGATGGCCTCGTTGAAGGTGGGATGGGCCCTCATGGCATAGAGGAGCTGGGTGGAGGTCAGTCCATTGGCCAGAGCTGTGGCCATCTCCCCGATCATGTCCGTAGCCCTGGGGCACATGAGCTGGGCCCCCAGCAGTTCATCGCTGTCCGGGGCGAACAGCACCTTGATAAAGCCCTCCTCCTCACCAGAGATGATGGACTGTCCGTTCTCCCGCATCACATACCTGCCGCACCGCACCGGCACACCTTTTTTCCGGGCCTCTTCCTCCGTAAGCCCCACGGAGGCGATCTCCGGATCTGTGTAAATGCAGCTTGGGATGATAGAGACAGGAGTAAAAAGTCCTCCTGGCACCATGGAGATGATGACAGAGGGCTTTCTTCCGTTCATCCGCTCCACCACGTAAGCAGCCTGGGCAGAAGCCACATGGGCCAGCTGTATGCCGCCTGTCACATCGCCCACCGCGTAGACTCCCGGAATATTCGTCCGGAAGAAATCGTCCACGATGATGCGCCCTCTCTCCAGCTTCACAGGCACATCCCTCTCAAACAGCCCCTCTGTGGCGGGGCTGCGTCCCACGGAGACAAGCACTGCGTCCACTGTCTCTTTATTGTTCTTTCCATCACAGACAAACCGGCACACAAGACGGCCGCTGTCCCCCTCTTTTCCCTGTTCGATCCGCTCCAGGATGCTCTCCTTGCAAATGCGGATCCCTCTGCCTGTCAGAATGCGCTCCAGGGCGTCGGAAAACTCCTGATCCATATTGGGTAGAAGGCGATCTGATATTTCCACCACCGTCACCTCCGTGCCAAGGGACTGAAAGACAGTGGCCAGCTCCAGACCTATGACGCCGCCTCCCAGAATCAGCATCCGGCCGTACCTGTGGGCGTCCGCGGTAAGAAGCTCCTCGCTTGTCATGACGCCGGGCAGCTCCACGCCCGGGATGTCCGCCAGATTGGCCTTCGCCCCCGCGGCCACCAGAATATTTTTCCCCTGGCACACGGACACGCTCCCGTCTTCATCTGTCACGCGCACCATCCGGTCCCGGCAGATCACCGCACTGCCCCGGATCAGATCCACTCCAAGCCGGCAAAACTCCTCCTCCAGCTCCCCGCGCATCCGATCCGCAGCCTCATCCTTATAGCGGTAGATCTCCTGAAGATCAAAGGAAACCTCCTCGGCGTGAAGCCCAAACCTCTCGCAGCTCTTCATCTCCCTGTACAGAGTAGACGCGTGGAGAAGGGCCTTGGCCGGGATACAGCCCCGATTGACGCAGGTGCCGCCCACAGGCCCCCTGTCGATGAGAGCCACCGACATTCCCATCCCTGCCGCCTTCCTGGCCGCCACGTAGCCGCCTGGGCCCGCGCCCACGATCACAAGATCATATGTATCTCTCATAAGCTTTCCCCCTGATCAATTCCTACTCAATCTGCCAGTCAATCGGCTCCACGCCGTGCGCCTCGAGGAACGCGTTTGTCTTGCTGAAGGGCCTGCTGCCAAAGAACCCTCTGAACGCGGACAGGGGGCTGGGATGAGGCGCCTCCAGTATGAGATGCTTCGGATTGTGGAGCATGGCCTTCTTCCTCTGGGCCGGCGCTCCCCACAGGATAAACACAATAGGCCGATCCTGCTCGTCCAGGGCCTTAATAGCCGCGTCTGTAAACTCCTCCCAACCGATCCCCCTGTGGGAGTTGGCCTGGTGGGCCCGGACTGTCAGGACTGTATTGAGCATCAGCACGCCCTGCCGGGCCCATTTTTCCAGACAGCCGTGGTTCGGTATGGTGCAGCCCAGGTCATCGTGGAGCTCCTGGTAGATATTCACAAGGGAGGGCGGAATGGCCACTCCCCTCCTGACCGAGAAGCACAGACCGTGAGCCTGGCCTACATTGTGGTAGGGATCCTGCCCCAGTATGACCACCTTCACGTCCTTTAGGGGCGTCAGGTGAAAGGCGTTGAAAATATCGTCCGAGGGCGGGAAGACCTGATGGGTCGCGTACTCCTTTTTCACCGTCTCGAACAGTTGTCTGTAATAGGGCTTTTTAAACTCTCCCTGGAGAGCCTCCAGCCAGTCATTGGAAATCGCTGCCATGGTTCATTCTATCTCCTTTTTCTTTTGTGGTCACATCACAGGCGCACAGGAATCCCCTCGCCTCTGAGGTACTCCTTCACCTCCCGTATCTCCAGCTCCTTATAGTGGAATAGAGAAGCAGCCAGGGCCGCGTCCGCGCCGCCCACGGTCAGGGCTTCTTTAAAGTGCTCCAGCTTCCCGGCACCCCCGGAGGCGATAACGGGAATAGACACTGCGTCCGCCACAGCCCTTGTCAGCTCCAGGTCGTAGCCCGCCTTAGTGCCGTCGCAGTCCATGCTGGTGAGAAGGATCTCCCCGGCTCCCAGCTTCTCCACCTTTGCCGCCCACTCCAGGGCGTCGATTCCCACGTCGATCCGACCGCCGTTTTTATAGATGTTCCACCCTGTCCCGTCAGGACGCCTCTTGGCGTCAATCGCCACCACCACGCACTGGCTCCCGAACTTGTCCGCCGCCGCGCTGATGAGCTCCGGAGTCTGGATGGCGGAGGAGTTGATAGAGATCTTGTCCGCTCCCTCCCGGAGGAGCGCACGGAAATCCTCCACCGTGCGGATGCCTCCCCCCACCGTAAAGGGGATAAACACAGTCTCCGCCACCCTGCGGACCATGTCCACCACAGTGGCTCTGGCATCAGAGGATGCCGTAATATCCAGGAACACCAGCTCGTCCGCGCCTGCCTCGTCGTATGCCTTTCCAATCTCCACCGGATCTCCCGCATCTCTGAGATCCACAAAATTCACACCCTTCACTACCCTTCCGCCGTTCACGTCCAGACAGGGAATGATCCGTTTCGTATGCATCTTTATGTACCTCCGTCTATAGTTCTACAAAATTCTTCAGCATGAGAAGCCCTGTGGAGCTGCTCTTTTCGGGGTGGAACTGACAGGCAAACACGTTTTCCTTCTCCACCGAGGCGTGAATTTTGGCGCCGTACCAGGTGACTGCCTTCACGATCTCCTCCTCCTGCGCCTCCAGGTAATAGGAGTGCACGAAATACACAAAGGGCTCTTCCGGCACGCCCCTAAACAGCCGGCCGTCCCCTGAGAGCTCCAGGGTGTTCCATCCCATATGGGGTATCTTAAGGCCCTCTCCTCCGGGGATCCTGCGGATCTTTCCCTTCAGTATGCCGAGCCCCTTCGCGCCGGGGCTCTCCTCGCTCTCCTCAAAAAGGAGCTGCAGCCCCAGGCAGATGCCAAGGAAGGGCGTCCCCCTGTCCACCACCTGGCGGATCACCTCCTCCAGGCCGTACTGCCGTATCTTCTCCATGGCGTCGCCAAAGGCGCCCACCCCAGGCAGGATCACCTTGTCCGCTGCCAGGATCCGCTCCCGGTCCCTGGTGATCTCCACATCCTGCCCCAGGTAGCGCATGGCTTTCTCCACACTTTTTATATTTCCCGCATCGTAATCAATAATCGCTATCATCTGTCCTCCCGGTTCCTTTCTGTCTGTGTCACAATGTACATGCAATTTTAGTCTACCATATTTTCTATTTCACATCCAGCTCAAACCAGAATTCCACGCCGTTATCATAGTTTTTGACGCCGTATTCCTGGTGGAAGGAGTCCATGATGGCCTTCACAATGGATAGGCCGATGCCGTTGCCCCCGTACTCTCTCGTGTGGGCCTTGTCCACTTTGTAAAATTTCTCCCAGATATGGGGCACATCCTCCTCCGGTATGGGGATGCCTGTGTTGAATACAGTGACTCGTACCTTATCGCCGGAGGGAATGATCTTCACATCCACCACCCGGTCTCCGTCCAGATGGTTGAAGGCGTTGCTCACATAGTTTCTCACCACCTGCTCCGCCTTGAACTCATCTGCCCACACATAGACCGGCTCCCTCTGCCGGAACTGGACCCTTGCCTCCTTCTGCTGGACCATGATCTCCATGCTCTGTAGAACGCCCCGGATCAGCTCCGTCAGGTCAAACCTCTGGAACTCCACATCTTCATCTCCGAATTCAAGCTGATTGAGAGTCATGAGATTTTTCACCATCTGGTTCATCTTGGACGCCTCGTCCATAATAACGTCACAGTAGAACTCCCTGCTCTGCGCATCGTCGCTGACCCCCTCCTTCAGTCCTTCCGCATAGCCCTGGATGAGGGCGATGGGGGTCTTCAGCTCATGGGACACATTTCCCATGAAATCTGTGCGCATCTTCTCGATCTTTTCCTTCTGCTCGATGTCCTGCTGCAGGCGAAAATTCGCGTTCTTCAGCTCGGAGATAGTCGCCTCCAGCTTCTCGGACATGGTGTTGAAATTCTCCCCGAGGGCGCCGATCTCACCCCCGCCGCCGCTTGTGTACTTGGCGTCAAAGTCCAGGTCCGCCATCCTGGCCGACAGAACCGCCAGCTCCCGCAGAGGCTCTGTGAGCCGCCTGGAAAAATACCAGACAAACAGGATGCCTCCCGCAATGACCCCAAGTCCCACAATAATGAGGAAGCGGTAAAAAAGTACCATGGTCTCCTGGATGCTCTCCAGAGGGCTGCGGATGAAAATGTTGTAGGAGTCCCCCACTGTCCCCCACAGGGCCAGGTAGTCTACCTGCTGGGCGCTGTCCCGGAACTCCACCACCTGGTAATTGTCATTTTTCTCCATGACCTGACTGTCGATCTTGTTGAAGAGGACGCCGGCCAGCTGCATCAGCAGCATCTGGCTGTCGTGAAGATTGGAAAAGCCGGACTCATTGGAAAAATTCCACACAATATAGTAAAAATTGTACCGCTCTGCCGTGCGATTGATCTGACTGATCTCATCCTCCGTCATCTCGCCGTTCTGAGTAATCTGGTCAATCTCATTGTACAGCTCGGTAAAATTATCCTTCTTTTCCCGTATATAATAGGGCTCCAGACCGGAGCCCACCAGGAGCAGAAGGATGACCAGCATACAGACGATCAGCCCCACAAACACAGCGATCATCTGCCTGCGTATTGAATGTTTCATCTACGCCACCTCAAATTTATATCCCATGCCCCAGACAGTCTTGATGTAGTTTCCCTTGTCTCCCAGCTTACTGCGCAGCTTCTTCACATGGGTATCGATGGTCCGGGCATCGCCAAAATAATCGTAGTTCCACACATTGTTCAGGATCTTCTCCCGGGAGAGAGCCACCCCTTGGTTTTCCATAAAATATGTGAGCAACTCAAATTCCTTGTAGCTGAGCTCCACCGGCTCACCGTCCAGCTTCACGATGTGGGCCGTCTTGTCCAGCTCAATGCCGCCGGCCTCCAGCGTCTCCTGGGCCTGGGCGTCCCGGGTCCTCCTCAGGATGGCCTCCACCCTGGCCACAAGGATCTTGGGGCTGAAGGGCTTCGATATATATTCGTCCACTCCCAGGCTGAAGCCCTGGAGCTCATCTCTCTCCTCTCCCCTGGCCGTCAGCATGATGATGGGTACCTTGGAGGACTGGCGGACCTCCCGGCACACCTGCCATCCGTCCATCTTGGGCATCATGACGTCCAGGATCATGAGCGCGATGTCTCTGTTCTCATAAAATATATCCATGGCCTCCATGCCATCTCCGGCCTCAAGTACCTGAAAGCCCTCCCGCTCCAGGAAATCTCGCACCAGCTTGCGCATGCGGCTCTCGTCGTCGACCACCAGTATTTTCATCTTTTCCATCAAAGCATACCTCCTGCCGCTTACATTTTACACTATTATAGCAGTATTCTATGTTTCTTTTGTGAAATTTTTTCAGAAATATGGTATAATGAGCTACTGGCAGGAATTTTCAGTCCTGCCGCACAGCGCGGCAGCGTGCGCCGTGCCCAAGATCGGATGAGGAGGAGGACAACCATGAACTGTCCCAGATGTGGAAACGAACTGAGAATAAGCAGAAAGGATCCCAGATTTGGTCTCTGCGATACCTGCCGTAAGAAGTACCGCCTTCCGGAGCAGAAGGCACCACAGGTTCGCGAGGAAGAGGAGGAGCACTATCCAAAATACGCCAATATTCCCCCAAAGTCTGTCCGCGAGAAGCGGGAGACAGAGATGCGCCGGGCCTACGACGAGCTTCTGGCTATCGGCAGGGAAGAGCGCGAGGGAAAAAGAGGACTCTTTGGCCGCCGGAAGAAATCAAAATAAAATCTTTTCAAATTTTTCCTTTCCGAATTTTCCGGAACATGCTATAATAATTTGTGCTGTTTATCGCCTTTCAGAGAGACAGCATTTTTCTGGAGACGTACCGAAGTGGCCGTAACGGGGCTGACTCGAAATCAGTTTATCGGTTTTATCGCCGGTACGAGGGTTCGAATCCCTCCGTCTCCGCTGAAATGAGAGAGGGTGTCACAAAAGTCATGCGTTGACTTGAGGGGCACCCTCTTTTTGAAATATCTATCAAACAGTCTCCACTTCCGGGAACATTGTATCAATAAAACAAAAAGGGAAACACCTGCATACCAAGCATTTCCCTTTGCTTCCAAAATGGACCTGGCGGGAATCGAACCCGCGTCCGAAAGCCTTTCCATCAGAGCATCTCCCATCACAGTCATTAGTTTGACATTCCCTCTGCCGGCCGCCTAATGACAGGCTTCCGATTTCAGTAGCTTCATAAAGTCTTCCATCCCCTCAAAGCTTTGAGGACGAAGTGCTCCGCCTTGTTGAAGCCGGGATCTTAAGCAGCGGATGACCTAAGGCCGACTGCCGCCAAAATTAGGCAGCGTACGCTAATTCTCTATTGTCTGCGTTTATATTTAATTGGAACTTTTATCGTAGTGTCCCGCTACGGATGGCTTCTCCAACTTCCAAACCCCCGTCGAAACCAGTACAAGCCCGCGCTGTCTGGCCGCAGACGTTTTTTGTTGTCTCATTTATTATAGTAACTGGCTCCGGCCCTGTCAAGGCTTTCCCGCAAACGTCTTTTCCTGTCTTTTCCTAAAGCAGCCGCAGGGCCTTCTCCATGGCGTCCGCCGCCTTCTCCAGCGTCTCCATGGAAGCCGCATAGGTGATCCGAAGGTGCCCCGGCGCCAGGAACGAGCTGCCCGGCACCACCGCCACCCGGGCTTTGTCCAGGAGGAATTCCGCAAGGGCCAGATCGTCCTCTATCCTCTTTCCATTATATTCCCGGCCCAAATAATCTGTCACATCCGGCAGGAGGTAGAAGGCCCCCTTCCCCTTCCGGCATCGGATGCCCTCTATGCCGCACAGTCGCTCATGGAGAAAGCAGCGGCGCCTGTCGTACTCCGCCGCCATGGCTCTGACGCAGTCCTGGCTGCCCTGCAACGCCGCGATCCCGGCCTTCTGGGAAATGGAATTGACAGAGGAGATCATCTGGCTCTGAACCACATTGACCGCCTTTACGACCTCCCGGTCCGCCGCCAGGTAGCCAAGCCTCCACCCTGTCATGGCGTAGGTTTTTGAAAAGCTGTTGATGAGCACAGTCCTCCGTCTGGCGTCTCCGGAGAGGGAACTTACGCTCACATGCTCCCGCCCATCGTACACCATAGACTCGTAGACCTCGTCCGATATGATATAAAAATCATGTCTCTGCGCAAGAAGCGCCAGCTCCTCCAGGCTCTCCCGGCTGTACACAGCGCCGGTTGGATTGTTGGGCGTGTTGATGATCACCGCCTTTGTCCGATCCGTCACCGCCTGCGCAATACTGGTAAGGTCAAGGCTGAAATCCTCCGCCGTCCGCACAGTCACCGGCACTCCCCCGGCCATGCGCACCATCTCAGTGTAGCTGACCCAGCAGGGACAGGGGATGATCACCTCGTCCCCCGGATCGCAGAGGGCCAGGAGCGCCGCATAGATGCACTGTTTGGCCCCCGGGCCCAGGGTAATCTCATCCGGCGCATAATCTGCCCTATTTTCCTCCACAAGCTTGGACGCTATGGCCTCTCTTAGCTCCGGCACACCCATAACCGGCGTATACCTCGTAAATCCTTCTTCGATGGCCTTCTCTGCCGCCCGGCAGATATGGGCCGGAGTATCAAAATCGGGCTCACCTACATTGAGCCCGATTACAGGGATTCCCTCCCTCTTCATTGCAGCTATACGGTTTGTCAGCTCTACCGTCCTGGACGGCTCCACTTCCTGTATCCTTTTAGAAATCATATATCTTCCCTCTCATTTACCATATGATTTATTATACAACCGCTTTAGCACTTTATCAAGTTAAATTTGTGAATTCACGTCTCTTTTAAAGTATTTTGAAAGCTCCCACAACAGGCAGCTCTCTTCTCACACCCCGGCAGGCGTCCACAATTCCCACAATCATCAGAATAAGGAACACAAGACTCAGAATATCACCCACCAGATCAAGGGGCCAGAAGGAGGAGAAGAGCGCAAAGCCCAGGAAGCCCTCTCCGGACAGTATGTCCGCCAGGATGCTCCCGATCCAGATTGCAAGTCCCTGATTGATGTGGTGTCTCAGATATTCTGAGCTTTTGTTTCCCGCAAGGAGAGGGATGAGTACCAGAATGCCTATGTAGGACAGGACTGCCATCACCTTGTTCGCTCTCACGTCCTCCGGATGAAAATACCCCTCCCCTGACTGGTCATACGGCCCCTGCTGACTGTACTGTCCCTGCCAGCCCTGGTCCTGACTCTGCTGGTCGTACTGGCCCTGGCCAAGAGGGATCTCAGCCCCGCAGTAGGGACAGAAACGGATCCCGTCGTCCACCTTTGCTCCGCACTTCACACAATATGCCATCTTACTTTCCTCCCATGTGCACTGGATTTTTCTCGTCCTCCAGGCCCAGTATCTCTGCAAGGACCTCTATGATGATCTCATTTGTGCAGGACTTAATGTACCCCATCATGTGAAGGGATATCTCGTCCTGCCTCTGACTTTCCGTCAGCTCTGTCTTCGCGTTTGTCTCCTGGATGAGCGAAATGAGCTGAGGCGTCAGCTCCTCATAGGTCTCGATAGTCGTCTGGGAGACCATTTTTCTAAGCTCCTCCTTACTCACAGGTACCATACTATTTCCTCCTCTATCCGAAGTTTCTTACCTTAAATTCCCGTTCCGCCTCTCTCTTCTGATCCTTTTTGGCGATGTCCTGCCGCTTGTCGTAGAGCTTCTTGCCCCTTGCGAGGCCGATCTCCACCTTTACAAGGCTGCCTTTAAAATAAACCTTCAGTGGCACGATTGCAATACCCTTCTCCTTCATTTTTCCTGTCATCTTGTTAATCTCCGACTTGTGGAGAAGGAGCTTGCGCACCCGCAGAGGATCCTTATTAAAAATGTTCCCCTTCTCATAGGGGCTGATGTGCATGCCGTAGATCCAGACCTCCCCGTTCTCAATGCGGATAAACGACTCCTTGATGCTGCATTTTCCCATGCGCAGGGACTTGACCTCCGTCCCTGCCAGGGAGATGCCGGCCTCGTAGGTGTCCAGTATAAAATAGTCGTGATATGCCTTCTTATTGTTGGCAATCAGCTTCCCGTCTGTCTTCTTCTTCGCCATCCCGCGGCTCTCCTTCCTTCACGATCTCAAAATCTATGGTTCTCTGCAGCCGGTCTGCCCCGGTCACCCGCACCCGGAGCCTCTGCCCCAGCTTGTAGGCCCGTCCTGTATGGCTGCCGATCATCTCGTATCTGTCCTCGTAGTACTCATAGTGGTCATCGCTCATAGATGCCACATGCACCAGGCCCTCCACTGTGTTGGGGAGCTCCACGTACATCCCCCATTTGGTGATACTGGAGACCACTCCCTCAAACTCCTGGCCGATGTGCTGCGACATATATTCCGCCTTTTTCAGCTTCACCGTCTCCCGTTCCGCTCCTTCTGCCCGGCGCTCGGTCTGGCTGGCCTGCCTTGCCACCTCGGGCAGGATCTTCTCGTAGTGCTCCGCCTTCTTCTCATTCAGGCGCCGGCGCAGGTCGTCCTTGATGATCCGATGGATCTGCAGATCCGGATACCGCCGGATGGGGGAGGTAAAATGGGTGTAGTACTTGGCCGCCAGGCCGAAGTGCCCTGTGTTCTCCGGGGTGTATTTGGCCTGCTTCATAGACCGCAGGGCCAGCCGGCTTATCAGGGCCTCCTGGGGCGTGCCCTCAATTTTTCCCATGAGCTTCTGTATCTCCATGGGCCGCACCTTCTCCCCAACGTGCATTGTGTAGCCGAAATTGTTGATAAAGGTGGCCAGCGTCTTTATCTTGTCTTCATCCGGCGCCTCGTGGGTTCTGTAGAGGAAAGGCACCTCCCGCCAGAAATACTCCTCCGCCACAGTCTCGTTTGCCAGCAGCATGAAATCCTCAATGAGCCGCGTGGCCACATTTCTCTCGTAGGGCCTGATCTCCACCGGCTTCCCCCTCTCATCCAGGATCAGCTTGGCTTCGGGGAAATCGAAGTCAATGGATCCTCTCCTGTGGCGTCTCTCCCTCAGTATACCGGAGAGCTGCGCCATCCGGGTGAGCATGGGAACCACGTCCTCATATTTTTTCATCTCCTCCGGATCTTCCCCTCCCAGTATCCTGCTGACACCTGTGTAGCTCATGCGGTGATCTACCCGGATCACAGTCTCAGCAATCTCGTGGTCTGTCACCTCCCCGCGCTCATCTATGGTCATGATACAGCTCAAGGCCAACCGGTCCTCCCCCGCGTTCAGAGAGCAGATCCCGTTGGACAGCCGGTGGGGCAGCATGGGGATCACCCGGTCTGCCAGGTACACGCTTGTTCCTCTCTTTAAGGCCTCCCGGTCCAGGGCGCTGCCCTCCTGCACGTAGTTGGCCACATCCGCGATATGGACCCCCAGCACATACCTGTCTCCCTCCTTTGTGAGAGAAACAGCGTCGTCCAGATCCTTGGCGTCCTCCCCGTCTATGGTCACCATCTGCCAGTCTCTTATATCCTTTCGGCCCGCCATGTCCGCCTCGCTGATGTGATCCGGCACACGGCCCGCCTGGTTCAGCACCTTCTCCGGAAACTCGCAGGGCAGGTCACTCCCCTTCACGATGGACATGATATCCACTCCAGGGTCATTCACATGCCCCAGTATCTCCACAATCCGGCCCTCCGGCTTTCTTCCGGAGCCGCCATAGGAGGTCAGCTCCACCACTACCTTGTGGCCGTCTACGGCTCCCCCGTCTTTTCCCTCCGGGATGAACACGTCCTCCAGAAAACGCCGGTTGTCCGGAACGACAAATCCGTAGCTCTTCTTTTTCGACTTCTCATAGAGCCCCACCAGGGTGGTCGTCCCCCTCTCCAGGATCCTGACCACGCGCCCCTCCGGCCGGTGTCTGTGGCTGTCACCTCTGCGGCCGTCCCGCCTGTGGCTGCCGTCCCGGGTGAGGGCCACCTCCACCGTGTCTCCGTGAAACGCGCCGCCGGTGTCGTCCTCATCGATAAAAATATCCTCCTCCCGGCCTTCCACAGCCACAAATCCAAATCCCCTCGGATTGGCCTGGTACACGCCGGTGAGAGTCTGGGACTCACCCTTACAGTATTTTCCCTTTTTGCTGACATAGATCTTTCCCTCGTCCACAAGGCTGTCCAGCACTTCCTTCAGCTCGCCTCTCTGCTCCTTTGATACCTGGAGAAGAGAAGCCATCTCCTTCAGCTTCATGGGTATATAGAAATCATCACAGATAAATTCATAGATGATCTTTTTTCTCTTCTCAAATGTCCCGTCCATCCTATCACTTCCCTTCTTCCGTAAGTGTGCCCTCACAGAGGGCTTTTATCCCACCGGGAAGTCCAAAAGGGACTTTCCCGCAGAATAAAAAAGAACACTCCCGTCTATACAAACAAGAGTGTTCCGCTTTTGTATCTGTTCTCTTTGTTTTACGCAAATACCTGCAAATTCAGGACTGCTGCCAGAACAATAAAAAGAATGGCAAGGAACTTGGTAGATTTCACAAGCGCTCCCTCCATGGAACGTCCTTTATTCTGACCCCAGTATGTGTCGGCCATGCCTCCGATCGTTCCCAGTCCTGCCTGCTTGCCCTCCTGCATCAGAATGATGATGGTGAGCGCAATACAGTCTATAGCAAATATGATCATTAAAACCACTTTCAATATTTCCACCGTTAACACCTCCTGCGGATAAACCACATTTATTCTAGCACAAGGCGGTCCGTATGGCAAGGAATTTTTTACAACTACACCCTCTCCTACTCCCTCTGAAGCTGCACCCTCTCCATCTCGTCCAGCAGCTCCATGTACTGGCCGGCAAAAAGACTGTTCTTCCTCCATATAAATGTAAAATCGTGATACTTAGGGAAATCCTCCAGGCAGACCGGGACAAGGACGCCCTCCTCCAACTCCCGCAGCACCGCCGCCTCATAGAGGAAGGCGATGCCGCCTCCGCCCTGGGCCATCATCTTGATAGCTCCCATGTTGCTGATCTCCACCACATTGGAAAAATCGCCGATCCCCCACCCCTTCTCTGAGAGGGCCCTCTCCAGCACCTCCCGGGTCCCGGATCCCGGCTCTCTGGTGATAAGAGTGGCGGGAAAAAGCTCCTGGAATCTGAGAGGTGTCTCCCGGGGCGGGATAAAGCCAGGCGCGCACACTCCCAGGTACTTTTCCCGCCTGAAGAGGCGGAAATCATAGTCCCTCTTCTCAAAAAAGCCTTCCACAAGGGCAAAGTCGATCTCCCCTCTGTCCAGCTTGCCAAGAAGCTCCTCCGTATTGGCGATGGACAGGCGTATCCTCGTCTCCGGATGCCTGCGGATGTAGGAGGCCAGGTACTTCCCGATCACATACTCCCCGATGGTCATGGTGACGCCGAAGATCAGCTGTCTCCTCCCCGTCTTCCCCTCGTCAAACGTCCTCCGCAGGGCCATGTCGTCGTGCTTCATGGTGGTGACAGCCCCCAGAAGGCGGCGGCCCTCCGGGGTGAGGCTGATCCGCTTCCCCTGAAAGGAGAAGAGCTGTACCCCGTATTCTTTTTCTATAAAGTGGATATGCTGAGTGACAGCGGGCTGGGTGATGTGCAGCTCCCTGGCCGCCTTGGTAAAATTCATATGTCTGCACACCGCCAGAAAGGTATCCATCCTGAAATCAAGCATGAAACTTCCTCCTTCTCCGCCTCGGGCCTCCCTCGCTGTCCGGTCTTGTCAGCGGCATTAATAATAAATTTATATTATTATATCATAATTTATTATAATTTTACATTATCATTTTATCATGCTACATTTATTGGCAGATAAAGGAAAAAATCTATTCTTAAAAATCAAAAAGAGAAAAGAGGTTTATCATGGAATTTTTCAGCAAAAACATAAAGGGGCTTCTGCTCTGTCTTATCATCGCGGTTCCCGCCTGGTTCGCGGGGCTTGCCTTCCCCGTCATCGGCGGGCCGGTCATCGCCATCATCCTTGGCATGATCGTCACTCTCTTCATTAAGGACAAGTCCGCCTTCCAGGACGGCATTAACTACTGCTCAAAAAAAATCCTCCAGTACGCGGTCATCCTTCTCGGCTTCGGCCTGAACCTGTCCGTGATCCTGGATACCGGGCGTCAGTCCCTCCCCATCATCCTGTGCACCATCGCCACCTCCCTTGTCATCGCCTTTGTCCTCAGCAGGGTCATGCACATTCCGGGAAAGATCTCCACGCTCGTGGGGGTTGGCTCCTCTATCTGCGGGGGCTCCGCCATTGCGGCCACTGCCCCGGTCATTGACGCGGACGATGAGGAGGTGGCCCAGGCCATCTCGGTAATCTTCTTCTTCAACGTGCTGGCGGCCGTCCTCTTCCCCCACTTTGGGAACCTTCTCGGCTTTTCCCAGACAAGCGGGGAGGCCTTCGGCATCTTTGCCGGCACGGCCATCAACGACACCTCCTCGGTGACGGCGGCAGCCTCCACCTGGGACACCATGTTCGGCCTCGGCTCCGCCACCCTGGACAAGGCTGTCACGGTCAAGCTGACCCGGACACTGGCCATCATCCCCATTACCCTGGTGCTGGCATACTGCCGCGCAAAAAAGGAAAAATCTTCCGCAGGCAGCTCTGTCAGCCTGAAGAAGATCTTCCCCTTCTTTATCATTTATTTTGTCATCGCCTCTGTCATCACCACGGTGGCCACAGGCCTTCTCGGCGTGCCGGCGGACTTCTTCTCACCTCTCAAGGAGCTGAGCAAGTTCTTCATCGTCCTGGCCATGTCGGCCATCGGTCTTGGCACCAATATTGTCAAACTGGTGAAGACCGGCGGAAAGCCTATCCTTCTGGGGCTTTGCTGCTGGATCGGCATCACCGCCGTCAGCCTCGCCCTGCAGCACGTGCTGGGCATCTGGTAGGCCCCCAGGCGGCGTTGCCCGCTCCGGGCCCCGGGCTCCCGGTCAGCTGCCGTACCTGGCGGCTTCCCCCAGCTTCTCCTCAATGCGCAGGAGCTGGTTGTATTTAGCCGTGCGCTCCGCCCTGCAGGGCGCGCCTGTCTTGATCTGCCCCGCGTTGAAGGCGACCGCAATATCCGCGATGACAGAATCCTCCGTCTCCCCGGATCGGTGGGAAATAATAGTCCTGTAGCCCGCATTGCGGGCTGTCTCTATGGCGTCAAAGGCTTCTGTGAGGGTGCCGATCTGATTGACCTTGATGAGGATGGCATTTGCCACATCGCGGTCGATCCCCTTGCGGAGCCTTTTTGTATTTGTCACAAAAAGGTCGTCCCCCACAAGCTGCATGTCTCTCTCCAGGCGGGCGGTGAGCAGCTCCCAGCCATCCCAGTCCTCCTCGTCCAGGGGATCCTCGATGGACACCACCGGATAGTCTCCGGCCAGCTCCTCATAATAGTCGATCAGCTCCTCCACCGACCGGGTCACCTTGTAGCCGTGCATCCGGCTCTCCCCCTCGAACACATACTTTTTCAGCTTTCTGTCATACAGCTCAGAGGCAGCCACATCCAGGGCAATGCGCACATCCTCTCCGGGCATATACCCGGCCGACTGGATAGCCTCCTGGATAAAGCCGAGGGCCTCCCCCGCATCCTTCATGTTGGGGGCAAAACCGCCCTCGTCTCCCACCGCGGTGCTGTAGCCGTGCTTCTTCAGAAGTCCTCTAAGGTGCTGGTATACCTCCGCGCACATCCGCAGCCCATCCCTAAAGCAGCAGGCGCCGCAGGGCATGATCATGAACTCCTGTATATCAATCGTGTTGTCCGCATGCCGCCCTCCGTTCATAATGTTCATCATGGGAACAGGAAGGGTCCTGGCGTGCACTCCTCCCAGATAGGCATAAAGAGGCAGCCGCAGCGCCTCCGCGGCTGCTCTGGCGACAGCCATGGAAACGCCCAGGATGGCGTTGGCCCCCAGGTTTCTCTTGTTTTCCGTGCCGTCCAGCCTGGTGAGCAGCTGGTCGATCTGAATCTGCTCCAGCACGTTTTTTCCCACAAGCTCCGGCGCGATCCGGGCGTTCACATTGTCCACTGCCCGCTCCACGCCCTTTCCCCCGTAGCGCTCTTCCCCGTCCCGCAACTCCACCGCCTCGTATTTTCCGGTAGACGCCCCCGAGGGGACGCTGGCTCTGCCCACGTACTTCCCGTCGGCCAGAACCTCCACCTCTATCGTAGGATTCCCTCTGGAGTCGATGATTTCTCTCGCGTACACATCTGTGATCGGTAAATACTGATAAAACATCCTGCTCCTCCTTTTTATCTTCATCTTAAAATTCTTTCAGCCGGAGTTTAGTATGTCCCTTTTCACAAATGAAAATGCGCCGCATCACTCATGCGGCGCATCTTTTCTCACCTTGTTTTTTGTGCTTTTACGCTTCCACAGCCAGGTTCTCCGCGTGCATCACGTCCACGACCTGATCCACATATTTCTCGCAGAGCTCATCTGTCTCCGCCTCTACCATAACGCGGATCACCGGCTCTGTACCGCTCTCCCGCACGAGGATGCGGCCGTTGTCTCCAAGAGCCTCTGTCACTTCCTCCACAGCCTTCACGACTGCCGGGTTCTCACGGGCTGTCTTCTTGTCCGTCACCTTTACGTTCTTCAGGAGCTGGGGATAGATCCGGACTTCCTCTGTCAGCTTGGCAAGGCTCATCTTCTTCTCCAGCATGACCTCCATGACCATCAGAGAGGTCAGGATGCCGTCTCCTGTGGTGGCGTGCTTGCTGAAGATAATGTGTCCGGACTGCTCGCCGCCCAGGGAGAAGTTGTTCTTCACCATGTTTTCATACACATACTTATCTCCCACAGCCGTCTTTTCATATTTCAGCCCGGCCTTGTCGCAGGCCTTGTAAAGACCCAGGTTGGACATGATGGTGGTGACGATGGTGTCCCCGTTGAGACGGCCGTTCTCCTTCATGTATTTTCCACAGATGTAGAGGATCAAGTCTCCGTTGACCTCGTTTCCATTCTCATCCACAGCGATGCACCGGTCCGCGTCTCCGTCAAAGGCAAAGGCCACATCCAGGCCGTTGTCCTTCACATACTGCTTCAGCACGTCGATATGGGTGGAGCCACAGTTCAGATTGATGTTGAGACCGTTTGGCTCATTGTTGATGACATAGGTCTTCGCGCCCAGGGCGTCATACACGCTCTTGGCGATCATGAACGCGCTTCCGTTGGAACAGTCAAGCCCCACCTTCATCCCCTCAAAGGACCTGGTAGCAAGTGAAATCAGATAGCCTACGTAGCGGTTCCTTCCGGCCACGTAGTCTGTCGTGCGGCCGATCTGGTCCCGTTTGGCCAGGGGCAGTTCTCCTGTCTCCCCGTCAATATACGCTTCGATCTTCTCTTCCACCTCGGCCTCCAGCTTGTGGCCCTTGCCGTTGATCACCTTGATCCCGTTATCGTAGAAGGGATTGTGGCTGGCGGAGATCATGATACCGCAGTCAAAGTTCTCGGTCCTTGTCACGTAGGACACGCTGGGAGTGGTGGTCACGTGGAGGAGGAACGCATCCGCACCTGACGCGGTCAGTCCTGCCGCCAGAGCGTACTCAAACATGTAGCTGCTTCGCCTTGTGTCTTTTCCGATGACCACTCTGGCCTTGTGCTCCTGCCCGTAGTACCATCCGAGAAAACGTCCCACCTTAAAGGCGTGCTCCACTGTCAGGACTTCATTCGCTTCTCCCCGGAAACCATCTGTTCCAAAATATTTGCCCATTTGAATTATCTCCTTATCACAGATATAATTTTGGCCGATTGTCCGTTTTTTTTGCACAATCGGCCATTTCCTGTATATTATACTGCGTTTTATCTAAATATACAACTGGTTTTCTGTGGATTTCGCTTCCTAATGATGGAACAGGCGGATTCCCGTGAAGGCCATCACCATATCGTGGCTGTTGCATGCCTCGATAACATTGTCATCCCGGACTGAGCCGCCCGGCTGAGCCACGTACTTCACGCCGCTCTTGTAAGCTCTCTCAATGTTGTCGCCAAAGGGGAAGAAGGCATCGGAGCCGAGGGCTACATCTGTCAGCTTGTCCAGCCATTCTCTCTTCTCCTCCTTTGTGAACACCTCCGGCTTCACCTTGAAGGTCTGCTCCCATTTTCCATCAGCCAGCACATCCATGTACTCATCCCCAATGTACAGGTCAATGGCATTGTCCCTGTCGGCCCGTCCGATCTTGTCCAGGAACTGCAGGCCCATCACCTTCGGTGACTGGCGCAGCCACCAGTTGTCCGCCTTCTGTCCGGCCAGTCTGGTGCAGTGGATACGGGACTGCTGGCCTGCCCCGATGCCGATGGCCTGTCCGCCTTTTACGTAGCAGACGGAGTTGGACTGGGTGTATTTCAGGGTGATCATGGAAATGGCCAGGTCTATCTTCGCCTCTTTTGGCATCTCTTTATTTTCCGTCACAATGTTGTCAAAGAAATCGTCCCCGATATGGAGCTCATTTCTGCCCTGCTCAAAGGTGACGCCGTACACTTCCTTGTGCTCCAGAGCTGCCGGCACATAGTCGGGATCGATCTGGATGATGTTGTAGTTTCCTTTTTTCTTCTGCTTCAAAAGCTCCAGCGCCTCCGGCTCGTATCCGGGAGCGATGACGCCGTCGGACACCTCCCTCTTGATGAGGCGGGCTGTGTCCACGTCACAGACATCGGACAGGGAAATAAAATCTCCGAAGGAGGACATTCTGTCAGCGCCTCTGGCCCTCGCGTAGGCGCAGGCCAGGGGAGAGAGCTCTCCCAAGTCGTCCACCCAGTAGATCTTTGCCAGCGTGTCCGTAAGGGGCAGGCCAACAGCCGCTCCCGCGGGAGACACGTGCTTGAAGGAGGTGGCTGCCGGAAGTCCGGTGGCCTCCTTCAGCTCCTTCACAAGCTGCCATCCGTTAAAGGCGTCAAGAAAATTGATATACCCCGGCTTTCCGTTCAGCACGGTGATGGGGAGCTCGCTCCCATCCGCCATATAGATCCTGGACGGCTTCTGGTTGGGGTTGCATCCGTATTTCAGTTCCAGTTCCTTCATTTCTTATCCCTCCGCAAATCGTATTCTATTTATTCTTGTTGATGATCTTTGACTCGTATGTGCCTGTGGCAATGTCAATGTACCGCACAAACAGGGAGACCTTGTTGTCCTCGTTGAGGCTGCTCCACAGCGTGTCCGCAAAGGCGTCCATGTCGTCCGGGATGGCGATGCGCTTCGGCTCTCCCTCAAAGCTGGGAAGAGGATTGCCGTCGTGCATGTAGGTGTGGATGAAATGTCCCTCTCCCGGCACGGCGTTCTCGTAGGCAAATGTGTAACGGCAGCAGCTTCCCGGATCACCGTTCCTGCTCTTTAAGATAGACATGGCGTAATTGAATTTTCCGCCCTCCACATGCATGATACCGGAAATACGCGGCGTGTAGTTTGGCGCGTCGGGCTCAAACTCACGGCTGCGCAGAGACTGCTCAAAGGTCATCTGCCTGTCCATTCCCTCGTAGATGGTATCGGTCTGGTCTCCGTTGGTGACAATGGTCTTATTTCCAAGAACCCGCACAGGGGCGTAGATGATCAGACTCGGATCGGTCAGCTTGGACTCGTCAAAGGCCTGGGTGCGAATACCCTCGCCGTCCTCCACGAAGACGCGGTTCCGGCTGTTCTCGCTCCTGCCCATGATAAAATAGGCTGTGACAGCTTTTTTGCCGTCGGCGCTCCTCCCGATGATGATCCCTCTTCCGGGGTAGGAGTTTTCCTGTAATTCTTTTTCAATTGACAACATTTCCATGAGTGACTCTCCTCTTTATCTTGTATTTGCTGGTTTCCCACTCTCTCCATTATATAAGATATACGAATATTTTTCCACCATTAATCAGTATTCGTTATAAAAGAAAAGCAGGGAACAGTCTGTCACTGCTCCCTGGCACCTTTTACGCTATCACATATCGGCTGATGGCTTTCACGACTTCCTCACAGCTCTCATCAGAATAAATACACAGCTCCAGAACATTTTCCAGTCCGAGAGCCAGTATTCCGAGCAGTGATTTGGCGTCAACAACCTTTTTGCTGCTCTTCTTCAGATCCATGTCGCACTCATACCTGGATACAACATTGGTAAAATCCATCACCTCTTCCGGCGTCCTGAATTGTACTTTCACCTGATCCATACAACTTCTCCTTTTCCAAAAATTTTCTTAAAACTATATATTCGTTTCTGTCTGTCTTAGTTCTGTCAGTCATTATCATATAAGATTATTGCCAGGATGACAGGCGTATATTTTTAAAAAAGGAGTAATTTTTTAATCTGTTTTTGTCTAAAGATGTATTTTTCTGTATTCCAGCGGCAGCATTCCCACCTCCTCGCGGAAAATGCGGCTCATGTACTTGGGATCCGAATACCCGGCAGCGTCAGCAATCTGGGACAGCTTCATATTTGTGCTCACGAGCAGCTCCTTGATTTTGTCCATGCGGACTGTCCTCATAATCTCGGTAAAGGTGCTCCCCGTCTCCTTTTTGAGCCGGGTGCTCAGATACTCATCGGACACGCCCAGCCTGGAAGCGATCTCCTCCAGGGTGATCCCCTGGCTGTAGTATTCCAGAATCATCTTCCTGGCCTTCCTCACAAGAAGACTCTCCTCATCCGCGCCGCTGTCCCCCTCCTGCTCCAGGCTGCCGGTCAGCCTGGAAAAGATTTCCCGGATCTGTTCCCAGGTCACTGCCTCCAGGATCTCCTCCATCCAACGGGACATCTCCGATGCCCCCGGCACAGCGCGCCCGTACTCGCCGGCCGCGTGACAGATCATATTGAAATACCGGAAACACCCCTCTTTTACCTCTCGGGGCGGAAAATGTCCCTCCTCGCAGTAGTCGAGAAACCTCCGAACGCACCGGTCCAGTTCCCCGGCGTTCTGGAGAAGCGCCTGCTTTGTCTTCGCCTCGAGCTCCAGGGGATACTTGAAGGTATGTACCTCTCTGTCCCTCTCCCCGTAAACGATAAGCCTTCCCGTTCCCTCTGTCAGGCTGTAATCCAGGACATCGCATAGACGGACAGCCGCCTCATGGAAACCGGCAAGACCGCCGCACCAGATCAATCCCATGACGGCCTTCCCCCCGGTGAGCCCGGAGAGCATAGGCGCCGCCTTCTTTCTAAGATACTCCTGTGCCTTTTCCTGATCCTCCACCTGATAGAGAGCAGCCAGCACAAGCTGCCGCTTTTTCCGCTCCAGGGCACAGATGGAAAACAGACCGCTCCTGGAGCCCAGGGGCTCCAGGGCGTCCCGCACTCTGTCGCTGTACACCCCGTAATCCTTTCCCAGCCAGATGATGAAAATTCCGGTCAGCCCGTCCGGCACAAGGCCGTACTCCTCCTTCAGCCTCTTTCTCACATAGGGATCCGCCTCCACCTCCCCCGCCAGAGCGGAGAGAAAGGCCTTACCGGGGGTGTAACGGATCTTCTCTTCCTCCTCCTGACGGATACGGGCCTGCGTCAGCCGCAGAACATCCTCCAGCTCTCTGACCTTCACAGGCTTCAGGATATAGCTCTCCACGCCCAGGTCAATGGCCGTCTTCGCATAGTCAAAATCCGAGTAGGCAGAAAGCACGATAGCCCGGCAGGCATTTCCCTCACTGCGCAGCTCTCTTAACATGGCCAGCCCGTCCATACCCGGCATGCGGATGTCCAGTATCACCAGATCCGGCTTTTCCCGCCGGATCAGCTCCAGTCCCTCTCCGCCGTCGGAGGCTGTGCCGGCCACCTCATAGGCCGGACTGAGTCTGGGTATCAGCCCCGCCATCCCCTTGCGTATGGCCGCCTCGTCCTCCACGATCACGATCTTCATGTACATCCACCTCTCCTTCCGGTACAGGAATATAAATATGAACCCTTGTAAATACTCCCTCCTGGCTCTCAAACCGCAGATAGGCTTTGTCTGAATAGTACAGCCGCAGGCGCTTCCGCACATTCTCCACGCCCACATGTCCGGTCCAGGTCCGGGTCCTGTCCTCGTCCTCCAGCCTGTCAAGGTCCGTCCCGGCCATGCCCCGGCCATTGTCCTCCAGCTGGATATGGAGCATCCCGCCCTCCAGGGTCATACGGATCTTCAGGCAGCACTCCCCCTCTTTGCCCCGGAAGCCGTGCCGGATGCTGTTCTCCACAAAGGGCTGCAGGAGGAGCTTATGTATCTTCATGTTCAGGATCCCCTCAGGCACCTCCTCTGTCACCTGGATCTCCTTTCCCAGCTTTTCCTGCTGCAGAAGCACATACTGTCTGAGCCAGTACAGCTCGCTCCGGATGGGAGACTCCTCCCCCGCGTTGATGACCGAGTAGCGCAGGATATCCGCCAGGGCGCCCACCATCTCGCTGATCTCCATCTCATCCTTCTCTATGGCCTTCCAGTTGATAGTGTCCAGCGTATTGTAGAGAAAATGAGGGTCAATCTGGGCCTCCAGCGCCTGCAGCTCCGCATTCTTCTGCTCCTCCGCTGTCTGCTTGAGCTGACGGATGAGCCGCTCCGTCTGCTCCGCCAGGCTGTTAAAGCCTGTGGCAATGGTGTTCAGCTCATAGGGACTCTTCGGGTTTTCCTCCACCCGGACAGAGTAATCGCCCTCCCTGGCGGCTGCCATCGCCGCCGCGATCCCTCGCACCGCCCGGACCATGGGCACACTCATGAGATAGGCTGCCGCACCCAGGACAGCCATGACCGCAACGCCGATGAGAACCTCAAAGGCAAGCTGGCTGAACAGGGTATAGTGATACCGCTCCAGGGAGTACAGCTCTGTGATCTTCCACCCTGTATCCTGCTGGATCACACTCTGTATATAGTAGTCTCCCCGTGAGGCCCGGGCGGGTGATTCTCCCATGTCCTCAGACTCTGTGGCGGCGATGATGACCTCACCATCGCTGACAAAGCTCTTGATCCCCCGCTCCCCGGCCAGGGTGTCCCGCAGAACCTCCGCATCCAGCCAGAGTGCCAGCGCCCCCGTCTGCCTGCCCTCCGGAGATGCCGGGAGACGGCGGAAAACTCCAAAGACATGCTTGTCATCCTCCTCCGAGAAGGCCTCTCCGGACAGAGAGCTGTAGAAAAAATCTCCCGCCTTATCTGCCTGCTCTCTCCAGTCCCCGGCAGCCGCCTCCATCCATTCACTCCCCTTTGGAGTCTGATCCGGCTGGTCGAAAAAGAAGGCGCCGCCGTTCTCCAGCAGAAGGGCGGCCCCCGCTGCCCCAGAGCTCTGCCGGGCAAGCCGCTCCAGCTGTCTGTACAGCGCCTCCTGATCCTCCCCGGCGAGCTCCTGCCCCTGCGCCGCCTTTTTTGCGGTATCCAGGAACTCCTCATCAGAGGCCGCGGCATCCAGGACCGCCTCGTATCGATCCAGGGTAATGTTCATCAGTTTCTCCGACTGCCCAAGGTCGCTCTCCACCTGCTCCTCGTACCGGTCTACCAGAATACTGCGCAGACTGACCAGAGCCACTATGGAGAAAAGAAAAAGAGGAACTGCCGCCAGGAGCAGTATAATAGGCAGCAGCTTCCTCTGAAAGCTTCTCTCTCTTTTCATTTATTCATCCTTCTCGTGTGCATACAGACGGCTCTCATCCTGGATCATCACCGTGCCCACGCCGGCCACGCTGAAAAATTCCAGCAGAAGGGCATGGTCCATCCTTCCGTCCAGGAGGTTGACACGGTTCACGCCCCTCTCAATGGCCTTCAGCCCTCTCTCCACTCTGGAGATGACTCCCTCTGTCACTTTTCCCTGGCTGAGCATCTCCCGCACCTGCGCAACGGTCAGGCAGCTGTAAACTTCTGTCCTCTCCTCGTCCTTCCATATCCCTCTGTGGGAGGAGAGATAGACCAGCTTGTCAGCCCCCAGCCCCACGGCCACATCAAGCGCCGCATCGATGGGATCGATCTCCACATTCTCCGTGTCAATGTCATTGGGCATGATGACAGGGATATAGCCGTTTTCCAGCATGATGGAGGGGGTCTCCATGTCCATACCGCAGATGCCGATGGCCTTGGTGCCGCACAGCTCCAGAAGCTTGGCTACCCTTTTGTTCTCCCTGAATTTATCCACGCCAATGGGGGCGCCGTGCACCACTACCGGCTTCATGCCCACGGTCTTTAAGAGGGCAATATCCCTCATCAGCTCCTGCTCGCCCACCGGGCTCATGTATTTCCTGCAGCCGTACTCAATGACCGCCACCTGCCGGTTAAAATCCCTGATATAGGGAAGGGCGTCTGTCAGCACCTCCGCTTTTTTCTCCACCTGTTCCAGTATCATCCGCTCCATCTTTCTCCTCCTTAGGATCTGATTTCTAATATTTCCGTATGGCGTCCTCTTCCTCCCCGTCGGTCTTCTCCACGGAGCGGATCACCACATAGTAGCCCGCGTTGTCATTGACTTTCACATACACTCTGTCCCCTGCCCGGTGCTTCATGATCGCCTTGCCGATGGGGGACTCTATGCTGATCTTTCCGTTCAGGGAGCTTCCCCTGACGGATGTGACCAGCTTAAAGACTTCCGTCTCATCGTCATCCTCAAAATAAACCTCCACCTTTTTGTCGAGGCCCACCTCGTCGTCCGCCGCGTCGTCCTTCACAATGCGGGCTGTCTTCAGCATCCTCTCCAGATAGCGGATGCGGCTCTCATTCTGGTTCTTGTCCTTCTTTGCCGCATGGTACTCAAAATTCTCGCTCAGATCCCCGTGGGACCTGGCCTCCTTCACTGCCTCTATAGCATTTTTTCTCACAACCAGCTTTCTGTACTCGATCTCTTTTTCAATCTTCTCCACGTCCTGTCTGGTCAGCTGTTCTCTCACTTTGAAAAACATCCTTTCCGGACCTGTCAGTCCATGTCCATTATAGCATAAATTCTTTATCTGAAAAGGAGGATTACTCCTTCTTTTTCAGATCCTCCAGCACCTCCGGGGGCACATCCTCCAGAAGGTACCTCTTCATCTTCGGGGCCGGGTCAAGATGCAGGGCGCGCAGCTCCCTTCTGGACTCCCGGATCTCCGCCAGAAGGTCCCTGGCCGAGATGCGCCGGGCTCCCTGCCCCATGATGATGATCTGCTCCATCCCATCGGATGTGGCAACCGTCACCTGGTGCTCCCTTGCCATGTCGTGAACCGTCTTCTCAATATACTGATCCGCCGTCTCCGCCTCCCGGGTGTAAACCACATGGATGTTGTGGTATTTCTGCACCTCGCCGGGATTTCCCGGCACCTTGTAGGCGTCAAAGACGAGGATCACCGTCATGCGCCTGTAGCCCTGGTAGTCGCAGAGCACGTCCATCAGCTTGTTTCTGGCCGCCTCAATATTCTCCTCCGCCAGTTCCTTCAGGTCGTCCCAGGCAAAAATAATGTTGTACCCGTCCACAAGGAGGTACTCTCTTCCCCTCTTTTTGGGGGTACCCTTTGCCCTGTATGTATCCGGGGAAGTGCGGACAGTCCGCTTCCACCCGGTCCGTTTCTGGCCCGCGTTTCCATAGGTCCGGGCAAAGATGGACTTCAACTCCTCCTCATCGATGACCTCTGAGTGGATGCGCCTCTTTCGCTCCTCCAGAACGGTGAGCAGCTCCTCCTTTGGCTTCTCCTCCCCTGTGTCCATCCCCTCCACGTGCATGTACTCCTCCACCTGCTGCCAGGGCACCACAAACCCGGCCCCGTGGGAGCAGAATACGGAGGAAGAGGGATTTTCCAGATCCCCCTCCGGATCATACCGGGCCGCGCTGATGACCTCCTCCGGGTTATGGCAGGGCTCGTACCCCTTCAGCCGGCAGGAAAAGCGCCCTCTGCCGCCAGTGTAGGACAGCACCTCCCGCATGTACCCCTGCATGGAGGCCACCGGAGCACTGCCTGTCAGCACCGCCGTCTCCTCCCCCACCACAGGGGATTCAAACCGGCCATTCATCCTCTGCACATCGGTCATGGCCCGCCCGATCATCTCCTGGGGCACCTCGATCCGGAACTCGTACCAGGGCTCCAGAAGGACAGACCGGGCTTTCATCAGCCCCTGACGGACAGCCCGGTAAGTGGCCTGCCGGAAATCTCCGCCCTCCGTGTGCTTCTGGTGGGCTCGGCCGGCAATGAGAGTGATCTTCATGTCCGTGATCGGGGCCCCCGTCAGCACTCCTCTGTGCTGCTTCTCCTCCAGATGGGTCAGAATCAGCCGCTGCCAGTTGATGTCCAGCATATCCCGGCTGCAGGCCGTGTCAAATTCCAGGCCGCTTCCCCTCTCCCCAGGTTCCAGCAGAAGGTGCACCTCCGCGTAGTGGCGCAGGGGCTCAAAATGGCCCACGCCCTCCACAGCGTCCTCTATGGTCTCCTTGTACACGATGCTCCCCTCGTCAAAGGAGACCGCCGCACTAAACCGCTCCCGGATCAGGGATTTCAGGACATCGATCTGCACCTCCCCCATGATCTGGGTGTGGATCTCTTTCGTCTCCTCCCTCCACACGATGTGAAGCTCCGGTATCTCCTCCTCCAGCGTCTTCAGCTTCAGATAGAGGCCGTGCACATCGCAGGCAGCCGGAGGCAGTACCCGGTAGGTGAGAACCGGCTCCAGCACCGGAAGAACTGAGGCTGTCTCATATCCCAGCCCCTGGCCGGAATGAGTCCCCAAAAGCCCGGTGACAGCGCATACCACGCCGGGGCCCGCCTCTTGCACGGTCTGAAAGCTGTTTCCCGCGTAGATTCGGATCTGATCCACCTTCTGTCCGGCCCCTTTCCCAGTGTCTGAGTCCGACATATAGGCGTCCATGCTCATCTTCACCCGCAGGCATCCCCCGGTCACCTTCAGGTGGGTCAGCCTCTGCCCGGAGGTATCCCTTGTGATCTTGTACACTCTGGCGCCAAATTCCTCCGGATACCGGGGGTATTCCATGTAGGTTCCCAGTCCCTGAAGGAACTCCTCCACTCCCTCCATCTTCAGCGCTGAGCCGAAGAAGCAGGGGAAAATCCGCCTCTCCCGGATCAGTCCCCGGACACTCTCCTCACCCGGGGCCTCTCCCTCCAGAAAACGCTCCAGCAGCGCCTCGTCGTGGAGGGCCATCCGCTCTTCGAAATCCTCCGGATCGGAAAAGTCCTCGCACTCGTCGGAAAGCCGTTTTTTCAGCTCCTCCATAAGCGTCCTCTCATCGGTCCCCTCCTGATCCATCTTGTTGACAAAGAGAAAGACCGGGATATGGTATCTCTCCAGAAGATGCCACAGGGTCTCCACATGCCCCTGGACGCCGTCCGCGCCGCTGATGGCAAGAACCGCATAGTCCAGCACCTGTAAAGTCCGCTCCATCTCCGCCGAGAAGTCCACATGCCCCGGCGTGTCCAGGAGGGTCACCTTCTTATCCCCGATGACTGTCTCCGCCTGCTTGGAAAAGATGGTGATCCCCCGGTCCTTCTCCATCTGGTCTGTGTCCAGGAAGGCGTCCCTGTGATCCACCCGTCCCAGCTTCCGGATCTGTCCCGTAGTGTATAAAATTCCCTCCGCCAGCGTGGTCTTGCCCGCGTCCACATGGGCCACAAGGCCGACGCATAGGTGGTCCGCGGGCCGCATATCCGCACGGTTTGTTCTATTTTCAGACGTATTTTCCATGAAAATACCCCTTTCTGTACTGTAATAATGACTGTATTATCATAGCACAAAAAGGGGTGTAAGTCGATAAAGCATTGTTTTCGAGGCAGAAAACCATTTTATAAAATTCTGTATCTGCGGCCTTTATTTTTCCCTATTGCTTCTATTCTGCCTGATTTCACAAGTTCATTTACCAGTTCTCTGGCTCTCGACTTCTTTAAACCAATCTCTGCTGCTATTTCACTCGTCTTATATTCCCGATCAGGGGTCATATATTCCAGAATATATTCCAACTGTATCTCTGTGTTTTTTGTTATTTGTTTTTTATCGCCGTTTTTTATCGCCACTTTTTTATCGCCGTTTTTTATCGCCGCCTTTTTTACAAACGATAATTTCAAAATGGTTCTGTCGGGTCCATATTCTTCTATGACTTCCGGTTGTTTCCACCCCTGCTGTTCCCACACGCTGTATATATCCGGCACGCCGCTTCCGGCTCTCTCACCAATGCCAATCAGATTAAACATCTTCATCAAAGCTTTGTTTCTCGGGTCCGAAATACCTCCCTTAAGCATCTGGGCCTTTCCAGTCCGGATACTTCCCGGATTCTCCATTACGATAGAATCTGCATCTTTCCGGATCACAATCCCTCTCGGGAAATAAAAGTCTGTATTTACGATACAGTTTGCCAAAGCTTCTCTCAATGCCTTGTGTACAGGTGTATCATCTACCCGAGTTATACCATCCAGCTTAAAGGGGATTTTCAAATCTCTGACAATCTTCCCGTAAACCCTAAAGAAAAAATCAAATAAATTCCCCGTCCAGTCGCCCGAACTGGACTGCAGCCTATCCGTCCAGCGTATTGTCGGATCAAGTACTTCCCTGTAGTCCAGAAAATACTCAGGGAATTCATATAAAATCTTATACTCTTCTCCAAACATAAGAAGTCCGGCAGCCGTGGGGTGCAAACTATGATCTCTGACAGACAGCTTTGCAGCTCCTATCCTCTCCAAATATTCTTCATCGCTCAGCCTTTCCCATACATGTTCTGTTCGATACGCCGTATGCCGGTTGCGGTAGGCACGCACAGTCTCTGGATTAAGCACTTCAAGAGACATATCCTGCAAAATTTTCATATCTGCAGTTTCTTCCGGCTGATCCCGGAGCATCGCAAGCACTTCGCTGCTGTCACAGTGATAATCGCCCTCCCAGTTTCTACGGAAGCTTCCACTAAACATATCTCCATTTATATATACCGGCTTCTGTTCACGCTTTGCCCTTGGGACACGGATAACCATTATGATGCCGTTGTTTTCTTCAAATATATCCACATCATCGTCCGTCAGCAGATTTACCGAAACCTTATTTTTATTATTAATCGTATCCCAGAAGTCTTTTCGCAGTTTTGCCGCATTGTCCAGCCCGGTCATATACCAGCTGCCGTCTTTATTTTCTTTTACGCCAAGGATAATGACGCCGCCATAGCAGTTAGCGAAGGCCGAGTATGTCTCCCACAATGAATTTGGAAGTCCGCCTTTTGCTTTTTTTACCTCGCGACGGTTATCTTCACAGTAGTAATCAAATTGGGACATATCAAAATTCACAGATTTCACCTCTCTTCACATGCAATTATCAAATCACATCTCTGTCAGTTTTTCCGTCAGATCACGAGTAATGCCGATCCTGTTTTCAAACATCAGATCCACAATAGCAAAATCGTTATTATCTATATTTGTAAAATCAATATTCTCCTTAACTGCTTAATTACTTATCATTTTATCATAATTGATATCTTTGATACATATAAAATTGAGGATGTTAGAGACTAATCGAATATCCGCCACATACCTACGCATTTTTCTCTATTCTCAGTCGTATTTATCTCAAAAACCCCCTTTTGCGCCACGATCATGTGAATAAATCATAGCGCCAAAAGGGGGTAAGTCGATAAAACAGTATTATTTAAAAACTAGCTGCCGAGATATTCGATAACAACTCCGGCAAACGGCTCTGCGTTTGTCAGGACGGCCGGATGTCCGCCTGTCTTGAACATGTGTACCGTGCCATCTTGTACGAGCCTGCTCATCTGCGCGTATTCCTCCTCCATATCCCCGCGGCACATCTCGTCCTCTGCGCTTCCCACAAATAGGATCGGGGTGCGCAAATCCTCCAGCGGCCTGCAGAACAGAGGTATCCTGTCCTCGGCACATTTTGTGAGCGCCTGGGTATTCAGATCCACGACAGCTTCCCAGGCTTCGCCCTGACACCATTCGTAGAATTGTCTGGCATGAAGGTCCTGCTTGGCAAAGGCTCTTTCTTTCAACAGATTTTCCGCAAAGTCCTCATGCAAGGTTCTGCCGTCAAAGCTGTCAGCGACAACCCTGTCTATAAGGTCAGGCCGCTTTAATGCTGTATTGACAGCAACCCAGGCCCCGCCGCTTGTTCCCAGAAGATTTACCTTCTCAAGCTTCAGGTGTTCAATAAGCCCAATGACCTGTTCAGCCTCTGTGATCCAGAGATTTTCCGGAAACCCTTCTACTCTGTCTGACTTGCCGTTTCCCAGGAAATCCATCAGGATCACCCGAAAGCTTTCCTGATACAAGGGCAGCAGAAATTCAAACATGACAGACGAAGCCGTATCACCGTGAAGCATGACAAGCGGCTTTCCAAAGCCTGTTTCCCTGTAATAAATCTTTTTTGACTGATAATGAAAATATGGCATCCCTTTAGCCTCCTGCTTTTATGGCCTTATTATACATCATCAGCCCTGGGAAAGACAGGCTTTTTACTCCGATTTTCCACTCGGTATCAGCGCGGACCAGAGCACAAAGAGGACGGACAGCACAATAGCAAAGAAATAGGGCAGATGGGCGACTGTCCCTCCGAAGATGGCTGTCACAACGGACATCAGCATCGGCGACACAAACTGTGCCAGGTACAGGGCCGCAGAGATCAGCGGCATCACTGTAGTGGCCGCCGCCTTGCCCGCCTTCATGGACGCCTCCGACATGATGAAGGGGATGCCCGCACCGTTGGCAAAGCCCACAAAGATGGAGCCCAAAAGGGTACCTGCCCAGCCGCCCAGCAGAGCCAGCAGCAGATACCCGATCAGGAAGCAAAGGGGCGCCAAGAACTTCGTCTTTCCGCCCAGCAGCATCTTAGCTCGCACGAACAGAAGACCTCCGCAGAACGCGATAAAGTCCATGCCCGCCATGATGACCGCGATATAATTCTGGGGGATGATCCCCTCGGAGACGGTCTCCAGGGCAAAGTTGGCCGGGTAGATGAAGAAGGCGGACATCAAAAGGAACATGGCCAGAATGTACACGATATTGGACCGGAACACGCCGGCTCCTCCGGAAGCCTCCTTTTTCCCTCTGCCCTCTTTCGCCGGGGCCTCCTGCGTGATCCTGTCATTGGGCAGGAAAAACAGGCAGAGCACAATGCTGATGAGGCCCATCAGGTACACCAGGAAGCTGACACGCCAGCTGACGTTTGCCAGAAGGCCGGACAGCAGCGTGGCGATGACGCCGCCCATCTGGTTCATGGCAGAGGAATAGCCCATCAGGCCCACCTGCTGCTCCGGGCGGTAGTAGTAGGACAAAAGCCCGGTGGACAGAGGCATGATGATGCCCACGCCGATCCCCACCAGGGCGCGCGTCACGAGCACTGCGAAAATGTTATCAAAAAGTCCGGCCGCACAGCCGCCCACCGTGTAGAGCAGAAGGCCCATGAGCACCAGTGTCCTGGCTCCGAACACCTTGCAGAGCTTTGGAAAAATAAAGTTGGTAATCACAATGAACAGCGCCGGCACACTGATGACCATCTGCACAAAAAGCTGATCCGTATCGGCAAAGTGAGCCTGAATGACCCCCAGCGCAGGTGCTACGGCGGCGCCTGCCATGACTGTCAGCAAAGACAGGGACAGGATGCTCACTGTCAGTGTTTTCCCATGGTTTGTTTGATCAGACAAAAAAATCACTCCTTTATCAAATTTCAAAAAGAAAAAAAAAATGCGCAGGTCCTGTTTGGACTTACGCATTTTTGCTACTCAACGTAAATATGTTAGCACCTTATTTGAGAAAAAGTCAAATGGATTTTCAAAATTTTCCCTTCTGCTTTTTCTACTCTCCCTCGTGCAGCAGCGCCTTCAGATCCTCCTCCGGCGTGCTGACAGGGGCGATATGATAGTGCTCCACCAGATAGCTGAGCACGTTGGGGGAGATGAACGCCGGGAGAGTCGGCCCCAGTCGGATGTCTGTGATGCCCAGATAGAGCAGCGTCAGAAGGATGCAGACCGCCTTCTGCTCATACCAGGAGAGAACCATGGACAAGGGGAGCTCGTTTACACCGCAGCCAAAGGCGTCCGCAAGCGCCGTTGCAATTTTGATGGCGCTAAAGGCATCGTTGCATTGCCCTATGTCCATGAGACGGGGCAGGCCGCCGATGGTTCCCAGGTCCAGGTCGTTAAAGCGGTATTTGCCGCAGGCCAGCGTGAGCACCACCGCATCCTCCGGCGTCTGCTTCACAAACTCCGTGTAATAGTTCCTGCCGGGACGGGCGCCGTCGCATCCTCCAACAAGGAAGAAATGCCTGATATCTCCGGCCTTCACCGCTTCAACAATCCGGTCAGCCAGGCCAAGGACCGCATCGTGGCCAAATCCTGTTGTCACTGTCCTTCCCCCGTTGATGCCGGCAAAGGGCTGATCCTCTGTGTATCCGCCCAGGGCTAGGGCCTTCTCGATGACAGGCGTAAAGTCTTTATCAGAGCCGATATGGACAATCTCCGGGTAGGAGACCACCTCCGTGGTAAACACCCTGTCCGCATAGCTGCCGGCGGGCGGCATCAGGCAGTTGGTCGTAAAGAGAACCGGGGCCGGGATGCCCGCAAATTCCTTTTTCTGGTTCTGCCAGGCAGTGCCGAAATTCCCCTTCAGATGGGGATATTTCTTCAGCTCCGGATACCCGTGAGCCGGGAGCATCTCGCCGTGTGTATACACATTGATCCCTTTTCCCTCCGTCTGCTCAAGCAGCAGCTTCAGATCTAGCAGGTCATGCCCGGAGATGACGATAAAAGGGCCTTTCTCCACTGTAAGCGGCACCTCCGTTGGAACCGGCGCGCCGAAGGTCTCCGTGTTTGCCTGATCCAGCAGCTCCATGCAGGCAAGGTTGTATTTTCCCACCTCCATGACGATCGGCAGCAGCTCTTCCATGCTCCAGTCCTCCCCCACGGCAAACAGCGCCTTGCAGAAAAACCGGTTCAGCTCCTCGTCCGTGTAGCCCAGAGCCATGGCATGGTACGCATAGGCCGCCATGCCCCGTATCCCGAAAAGGATCAGGGATTTCAGGCTGCGAATGTCCTCGTCGGCATGCCAGAGACGCGAGAGATCGTAGTCCCCGGTTTTACCGCAGGGGGCTCCGCAGCCGGAGCACATAGGCGCCAGCTTATCCTTATCCTCATGGACCCGTCCCATGAGCTCACGGATCGTATCGTCATGAAAATTGACGTTGGTGACCGTGGTAAACAGCCCTTCTATAAATATCTTCCATGTATCATCCGTGTAAAGAGTACCTCCATTTGTGGCCCGGGCCAGCCCGATCAGCGCCCCCGTCAGCTCATCCTGCAGCCTTGCGGTCTTTTCACTCTTTCCGCACACGCCCTTTTTCCCTGTACACCCGGCACATCCGGCTGTCTGTTCACACTGAAAGCAAAACATTTGTTGATCCATTGTCATTCTCCTACTATTAGTATTGTCATAGTCATTCTTTACCTTTTCTACAGGTTAGACTATGCTATTTTAAGATACTGTGGATTGGTTTCTTTCTCCTAC
>NZ_SPGT01000014.1:0-81424 GCF_005845155.1 Clostridium sp. BSD2780061688st1 H5
CGTCTAATTGCCATGCCCGCTTTTCAGCGGGTTTTCTTTTTCTCAAATTTCCTCAATCATGCATTTTCCTATAAAGTGAAAAAAGCCACAATCCTTCGTGAAAAAGACTGTGGCTTTCAGCTGTTTTTGTTGTTCTGCCAGGGCCGGTAAGGACGCTTGTACTTCGGCGGATGACTGAACATCGGCTCATGCTCCGAAAACGGGAGGGTCTGCAAAACCCGGTCAATGTCGGTGGATTCCATATCATACTGGGACTGGCAACTTTCCCGGATGGCATCTTTGATGCTCTGGACAGTACACATATTCATTCCTTTCCTTTCGTAGTGATAATGAGTTTACGGGTGGCGGCGGCGCTTGTCCGGTTTGAAGTCGAGCACATGGCCCTCGATCACACGGGCATACCGCTTGATTTTGATTTCCCGACGCTTCTGGCTTACGAGGGCGGCCTGATACCCGTCCTCCGTAAGAAACAGCCGCATATCATCGCCGGGGCAGCCGTAGGAACAAGGGCGCTGAACGGAAAACTCGATCATCCAGCGGGTGCTGTCCTGAAAACGCTCTACGGCCAAGATATTGTGTCCTTTCAGCTCACGGGCTGAAATATCCCTCATAGGCGGCTCCTTTCATCGTTCCTGGTCTCTCTGGCGCTTCTTCTGCCACGCCTCCAGCAGTTTGATAATGGTTTCCTGCATCCGCTGGGGCGTATAGCTTTTGGGGAAATACTTCCGCAGGGTGTCGGAGGTGAAAGTCACTTTGTCGAGATCACTTTTCTTTTCCTCACCCATGATGACGCGCATCATATCGAGGGTCAGATGTCCCTCCTGGCTGTATTTCTTGAGTCGCTGAGCCTGGGAGAGAGAGGGGGTAGCCTGTTCGCTGTCCATCGCGTCCAGCAAATCCCGCTGTTCTTCTTTTTTGAGAAAGGACAGCTCATAAGCCGGATTGAGGGCGATTTTCTTTTCATCGACCATATCCAGCAGTTCGGGAATCAGCTCCGTCAGGCGGATATAGCGCTGCACCTGGTTCCTACTCGAACCAGCCTGCTGCGCCAACAATTCATCTGCACGCAACTTCGTCCCAAGTTGGGACGAAGTTAAGTCCCCCCGTGCGCCTTGGTGTTTCATAGCCTCCAGCTTCATCTTGTAAGCAAAGGCCCTTTCGCTGGGGAGCAGGCTTTCACGTTGTAAGTTGCTGTCCACCATGATGATAGTGGCAGCATCATCGTCCAGGTCTCGGACAATGACAGGCATGGTTTCTTTCTCGGCCAGCTCACTGGCCCGGTGCCGCCTGTGACCGGCAACCAGCTCATAGCCGCCCTCCGGGTCCGGGCGGGCGATCGCCGGAACCAGAACACCATACTGCCGAACGCTGTCGGCGGTCTCCATCATGGCCTCGTCATCCTTGACTTTGAAGGGATGCCCCTTAAATGGGTGCAGCTCAGACAGCGGAATTTCCTGTATCTTCTCCAGCTTGGCATCCTGGCGGCTTTCCTCGGTGGAAAACAAATCATCGTATGGAGCCAGCTCTACTTTTTTCGCGCTGCTTTTCAAGTTTTATCACCTCCTTGGTCAGATTCTTATAGCCCTCGGCCACCTTGCCATTAGGGTCATGGGCAAAAATGCTTTTGCCCTCGGCGCTGATCTCCTTTGCCCGGACAGAATGGGGAATCTCGGTGCCGAACACCTTGATTTTGCTGCCATAGGTCTCCCGCAGCAGGGCGGCAATCTCCTTGGCGAAGTTGGTGCGGTTGTCCACCATCGTCAGCAATATGCCGTCGATCTGGAGCTTGGGGTTGATCTGCCGCTTCACCTTGTTTACGGTCTGGAGCAGCTGTTCCAGGCCCTTGGCGGGCAGGTACTCCGCCTGAACGGGGATTATGACCCTGTTGGCGGCGGCCAGGGCGTTGACCGTGAGCATACCCAGGGATGGCTGGCAGTCAATCAGGATATGGGAATACTGTCCCTTGAGCGTGTCCAGATACTGCCGCAGGATGGTCTCTCGGCTCATGGCGTTCACCAGGGAGACCTCCATGCCGGAGAGCTGGATGTCTGCGGGCATCAGGTCAACGCCCTCCGGGTGGTGCAGGATACCCTCGCCGGGGCGCAGCGGCTCGTCCATCAGGATACGGCCCATCGCGTCGGACAGGGTAAAGGGCAGCTTGTCCGGCTGGGGGTGGCCCAGGCTGATGGTCAGGCTGCCTTGCGGGTCCCCGTCGATCAGCAGCACTTTCTTTCCGGCCTGCGCCAGCCCAATCCCCAGGTTCGCGCAGGTGGTTGTCTTGCCAACGCCGCCTTTCTGGTTGGCGATGGCGATGATTTGCGTGTTCAATGACTTCACCTCATTTCTGAATTGTTCTATGGCTTCTGGAAATAGAAAAAGCCGCCACTTCAAAAATTGAAAGTGACGGCCTTTTCTTATCCCGGAATGAAATTCCCCGGAAACGCAAAAAGCGCCCAGTAGAAAATACTGAGCGCTTGGCGATTAGATTTATTCTCTTTTGTTCAAATTAGGTCAAATTCAGACAAACCGTTTTCACGAAAAAGGTCTCTTGGAGATGTATAAATAAACATCCCCTTGGCATCCCAAAATCGCGTCTCGGTTGTCCTATTTTTTAACCCATAAGCCCTCTTTTTGGGGTGGTTGTCCACCATTTAACCCATAGAAAACGGGTTAAAAGAGGCTTCGTTCTGTCAAATTGCGTCAAACCATTTGAAAAGGAAAAACCCCGGAAACCGCGTAGTTCCGGGGTTTTTGACCACTTTTGATAAAGTTTAGCGCTTGCTGAACTTATAACAGCGTATTTAAGCCATTTTCAGAGGTTTTGAGTGCTATAGCTGTGTTACGCATTTCAATTTATAACCATTTTCAGACATTCATAACACTTTTATATACCTCTTCCAACTCTGCACGGCGCAAGGCGATATGCTCAACAATCGAATCTCCATGTTCCTTAAACCCGTTAAATCCAGACCGATAGACGGACGCTTCTATGATTTCACATTTCTCTCTGATCTCCCGTAGTGATTTACTCATTCTGAGCCGTCTAAGTCCTGCTGCCCGGTACTGCCTTACTCTCTCTAAACTAATACCGGACTCTCTGGCAATCTGAGATAATGTCTTTCCTTCTCGATAATATTCTTTAATAACTCGTTCCTGCTGATTGTCTGTATAACGCTCCACAATGCCCCATAATTCGCTCTGCTGATATTCATTGAATATTTTATCAACTGTATCATCTTCAAGGCTGAAATCGTCCGCTACAGTGTCAGCAAGCGACAGTTCCTCATCTGCCTTTATTGGAGCGTCCAGACTGACGATCTCCTGCATATATGTTTTTATCTTCTGTATTTCAGATAGTGGCAGCAGGCTATAATCTGCTATTTCTTCATCTGTTGGCGTATGTCCGTATGTCTGCTCAAACTCCTGTACGGTTTTCTTGTAACGTGCTATTTTCTGCCTGTATGCGCTCGATATTCGCAGTATAGAACCGCTGTTCTCCATGTACCGCTGAATACTCTGTTTAATCCAATACCGGGCATAAGTCATAAATAAAACATTCTCAGAGGACTCGTAATGTCGGACTGCCTCCCACAATCCAAAATATGCCTCCTGCAATAAATCTTCCTCCGGCTCATAATATGCGTATGGCTTTATAAATTTCTTGATTAAAGGCAGATTATTCTCATAAAGCACCTGCATATTTTCCGTTATATGATAACCGTTTCTGATCCGCTCAACAAGTTCCTCGTTACTCATTGCATTTACATCCACCTTTCCATATAATATAGGTAGATGTATCATTGTGGGAAGTCTTAGCAAGTGGCAGCAGGACTTCCCATCTTTTTTGATTATAACAGAAAAAGCGGCGCTATGGCCGCTCATTCTTTAAATCTCTGTAATTGTCTCTATCGGTTCATCATGATTCATTCTGTATTGGCTCATATCTACCAGATACGCCACGAATATGATAAATCGGTATGTACTCAGCATTTGCGCCAGTATCTCCCGACTGACTAATGCTTTGCGCTTCTCTGTAAAATTGTCTCCCGGTTCCTCATAGTAGAGGAATGATGTTTTCTCTTTATACTCGATCAGATAACCTGTCATTATGCACCGCCTCAATCTTCCCCTTTGTCATGCTTGCTGTTCCTTTCTCTTATGACTATATCAGAAATGCAAGATTGAATTTTACTTACATAATCATAGGCGATTCCACAGAGAGAGTCTATCCGATCCATTTTATCAAGCATATCACAAGCATCCTTTTCCGTTTCTATCGGCTTTTTACTAATTGTCTCCAATATTTCAGTAAGCACAAACAATGCATGTTCACAATCAATATCTAAGCTATCAATTTCATAAACGACATTGATTAACCTTTCCTGCATATCATTTATAATTTCCGTTGCTAAAGTTTTCTGCTCCATTTTTTATCAAAATCCTTTCTTGATTTCTGACCGGACTGCCTCTATAATTAAGACAATCCGGCTTTTCCTATGTGTTGTCGGGTTACTTAGCCTTTGTTGAAGTGCCAGCTTCTTCAGAGGCTTTTCTCAGTTTCTAATATGGTTTTTACAAAGAAATAGATATTTCTTAGAAACCGTTCGTTTTTCATCTCTTGTATCATTTCAATAATAAGTTTCTTATAGTCCATGTGTACCTCCTATATTTAATTTTACTCCTACCTATAGTTAAACACCACGACAAAAAACCGCCATAAATCCGCCACAAAACCGCCATTTAAATCGCCTGAACCTGTGAGCGACCAAAGAACCTGGCTTTATAGATTGCTCCATCTCCACGGCTTCCCCATATCAACGTTACACCAAACAGCGCCTTGCTTCCGTGTGCTACTTCGTAGCCTTTTTTCTTCCACTCGCTCCATGTGTTCGTTTCTTCCTCAACGCCTGCTGCCGCTTTTGCGTCCTCTATGCGCTTCAGGTTGATTGTAACGGCTTTAGCTGAAAGCCATGCCCTATGAAGTGCTTCAGCAAATGTGACTTTGCCTTTTCTGAAAAGTTCCCATGCTTTTTTCATTATCTGGCTTAAATTGTACTTCATCTTGTGACCTCCTTATCTGGAACAGCCCCGGCAGGTCTTAAAGCTATCTAAGGTTTCTTGACCGTCTCATTATCCCCTTACCCTTACCCGGTGTTATGTTGGTGTCTCCGGTACGCTTTCGCCACTTCGTTTTCACCCTTCGCTGTTCCGTTTTCTTTATCTTATGGTCTTATTATATCGTATATGGTCGTATCTATCAATAGACATACTCCACAAATATACGACTATATATTTGTTTATTTTGTATATGGTCGTACATCTTGCAATGTGGTATATTCTTAATATAAAATTTTATAAAAGAAGGTGACAAATTGGCAGACAATAAAAAAAGCACATACAGAGGATTTACTCCCGCTCAGGCAGAAGCACACAAACGATATATGAAAGATTTTGTAGAGATTAAAGTCCGCATGACCGCTGATAAAAGAAGCATAGTTCAAAACCATGCCGCTAAAATGGGCGAGAGTGCAACGGGCTTTATAAACAGGGCGATAGATGAGACTATGGCTAGAGATGAGTTGCAGTTTCTTCCAGAACTATCCGATAAAGATGAAGAAGCAAGAAAAGTAGCCGGAACATCCGCAGAAAGCATGAAATTGACAAAATTAATCTTAGAACACGGCACGCCGGAACAAATCGAGCGTGCTGAGAAAGATTCATTATCAGTTAAAGATATAGCTATAGAAATTCTCTCAAATATGACCGTTACGGAATAACCGTATCTGTCGGATTTTATGGTGTAACGGCTCTTGAATCCTGCTACCGGATATGATATATTATAGATGAAAAAAGGAGCAACCGCCCACAAGGGGTTGACCTATAGAGAGAACATAGAAATGCCACCCTAAACCGGTCAAAGTTATGAGGGTGGTTTTTCTATGCAAAAAGCACTACTTCAAAAACGTAAAAACGAATGTCAGCAATGCAAGAACAAACATACCAAAGGCCATAAGGTCTTTAAAATCAAATGGTTTTTTGTCCATCAGCACCACCCCCATTCTATGTAAGAATAGAGGTCAGCCACCCTGTAACACGATTGCTCCGTAGAGAGAGTATAGCATAATCAGCCAATAGTGAACAGTCCTTTTTAAAATTTGCGGCAGATTTTGGACGTTACTACCCGTCAGCGCACACCGCCATAAGACCCCCTCCACCATATAGTCAAGAAGGGCTGGCCTCCCGTCTGCCCTCCATGCTTATATTCTTACAAAACTATTAGATACGCCCTGCAATGCGTCCTCGATTTGTCTTGACGTAGTTCCAAGATACCTTTGCGTAGTAGTAATACTGCTATGCTGCAATAACTGCTGTACAAGCCGCACATCATAGCCGCTATCCGTGTAAACCTTTGAAGCAAATGTTTTTCTAAAGCTGTGAGTAGATATATCATGCAGCCCTAAATACTGACATACGATAGCTAATTGCTTTTGTATTGCTCTTTCTGTTGGTATTTTCCCGTTCTTTGCGAATAACGGCGCTGTTTCTTCAATATTATTATCTATGCTGTACTGCCTTAGTGAATTATATAATATTCGAGATACAGTAAATTCTCGCCGCTTTCCTGTTTTTTCTTCTGTCAAATCAAGTCTGTAGCGTTCTCCATCCCTAACTATGTAATTCATTCTTAGTTTAAGAACATCCCCTATTCTCATTCCGGAAACTGTTTCTGTTTGCAATATCATAGCTAGTCGCTTATTTGGCCGGAAAGTTTTGTTTGTTCCATCGCTATTCGTATATGTGAATCCACTCATAATAGCTTCCATGATATTACGATATTCTTCTTCAGATAAAGCCCTTGTTTTCTTGTTATATCCAGCCGCCACAATCTTTTCCTCCTGTCTTATTCTATATTTGTATTATAGTATAAAATTCGTGTTTTGTCAATAAAAGTTCGTGTTTTTAGAAATTGTATAGAAAAGGATATAAATCACGTGATTTTAAGGGAAAAACAAGGAGCAAAAGTTCGTATAACATTACAGAATACGAATTTTCTATAATTCATGGACATATGTTCTTATTAAATATTGTTTTCTTTCTGCTTCGCTCATTCTGTTCAGAATCTCTGCTATCTCGTCCAAAACCTTGTCTTGCGACATATTTAATAATTCAGATAATTCTGGTAATGTGTAGCTGTTTTTCGCTTCTATCATCATAATATACTCCTAAGATGTTAGCCCATGAGGGAAGAACCATGTTACTTTATCCGGCTTCGATTCAGTAGGGATAAAATAATCATCCGGGTTTTTGCCTGCTGCCGCCAGTTCCTCTCTGCAACCTTCTATTTTGTCCAATACTTCCTCCCTGGACTCTCCCGTTATCTCCATAACATCCTCAATACTGAATAATTCGTGTTCGCCTGTAAAATGCGCTAAACTCATTCTAACGCCATTATAAGCGGCTCTCACACTAAACTCATGTTCTCCTATGCCGCTATTCAGTAAATCAGCCAGAAACGCACGTTCACAACCGTATTTTCCATATTTTTCATATAAGCTGTCTAATGCTTCTTGAAATGTCATTCTCATAAAATCCTCCTGTCTCTAAAGATACCGTTACAGATAAAAATACCGTCTGAGGGATTTAGGCGGCTACATGAACCGCCTGCGCCCTCTCATAGTCCTATGCTGTGACAAATTGCACCTTATCATCTTCCGGTACGAATTTAGCAGGTGTGCGTCCGATATAACCGACTGAATAGCTTGTTACTCGTCCATAATTGCTCTGTGTTTTAAATTGCAGATCAATCCAATCTCCCGGCTCAAAAATATCACTTGTGATTGTTAATTTAGCAGTATTGCCCCACGGCAGAGGGACAGTGACGGTATTTTCCTGCACCCTCAAAATCTTGCAAGCTGTAATGTGATTGCTGTGCCTGTTCAGTTCTGTTGTCTGTCTGTTATCCATATTCTTTAATCTCCTTTCAATTCCTGCTATGTTCTATTTCCCACTGTAAAGCCTTGTGGTATCGCTCTTGCATAATCTGGTAACGGCTCTTTGTAGATTGATTATTTAGTCGCTTACCAGATAAATAAATCCGTCTACCTTTATCATCATAGTGTATGTGCCTGTCCTGCGTATCGCCCATGTGAAGCTCCTTTCTCGGCAGCAGACAGCAGATTATAAATATCCGGGTATCTATCATGAAGTTCTGTCCGCTCTGCCAAATTCATGTGATGAAACTGTTCAAAAGTAATCCGTCCGGCTTTCTCTCTGGTAGACATATCAACTGTTACTCTGTCAAATTTCTGTGATCCTGCGTCTGAAACATATCCTCGTGCTAACATTCTTCATATCCTCCTATTCGTCTGGTAATTCTTCTAGTATTTCCGTTTCCGTTTTATTAAATATGTCTGGTAACTCCGGCCGCTTCAATGGCTCACCAATCGGATGCCTAGCGATAATGTCTTGAATCTCTTCCCGTGACATCATCCCGTCATTTTTACTATTCACATCAACAGCATTCTCAAAAGAAATTGTATCCTTATAATTGAGCCAGTTTTTCATAAGGAATATCCCACTCGGCGGCGATATTTTACCTCTCGTCATACTTTGTTCCAGAAATGCGGCAATGAAACTTTTTGCTCTGCTTATAATCTCCTGTCTCTCTGCATTGCAGTTAATACCGGCGTTCCAGTTAAATAATGTTGTCCGGCCGATATGTAAAGCCAAACAAAGCGACTCAATCCCCGGTCTTGTTCCTGTTCTCTGGCAAAAGCTGAAATAATCATCAATCCGCTGACTCAATTCCTCGTTTGTCTCCGGCTTTCCCAATTCGTTCAGTTCCCGGAGGCTCCCGACAACTTCAGAAACAAATTCCGGCTCTAAATCGTCCACTTGCTGTTGTGGAAACTGATGTTTTCCCATAAATTCACGCTCCTTTTTTAATGATGTTCACTATATGAATAGTTTGTGCTTATTCATGCTTTTTAGGCATATTTTTATAAATCCGCTCCAGCTCATCCAAAACCGTTAAAATCAACTGTTTAGCAAATTCTTTTTCTGGTACGCTCTCATACCTCTTATAAAGTGCGCTTGCCTCATCAACCACGGCAGACCAATACTCATCACTTTCTTGAACCTCTGCAAACTTTTTATGAAATGCGAACACATCACCGTATATTTTCCAGTAGACTGTACTCTTAAAATCTATCATGCTGTAGCCTCCCGGACTCTATCATAATAGTTGTGCAATTTCTTATGACAAGAACCGCATACCGTACATAAATCTGTGTATACATTCTCATGTCCGAGATTTTTATATGTGATATGATGAACTTGAAGCGTCCTGCAATGCTCCCGGTTCCGTCCGCACATCACGCAAGAGTAATTGTCTATTCTCATGCGCTCCGCTTTCTTCTGCTCCCACTCTGGACTCCTAATATATCGCTTATATTCTTCTGACTGCAATTTCTCATCTCCAATCTGAAAATCCGTTACAAACAAAGGTACGTTCTCATCTTTAAAAGTCTGGAAACCCTTGATTTTACTGAATATTTTTTATAGATAGGCATTATAGGCATTTTATATGTAAAGTTTCTATAGAGTAATTTTTAAATATTTACATATGGTTTGCCTACTTTGCCTATTTCATTATTTAAAGGGTATATCTCCGTCTACTTCCATAAATCCATCCTCAGCAAATTCATAATCTTTGATGATATTTCTTACCTGTGATCCATCTACCATGCCACGCTCCTTATAAATGCCCTTCGCCTTGCAATCAGAAATAAAATTCTGTTTGTTCTCAACATGGTATCCATTCCCACTGCACCACTTTTCATAACGGGCATATGTTTCTTTAACGGAAATATTTTTGCCCTCTGCCTCTGCCAGACATTCATTGATGAAATTCTGTAGCTTATCGCTTGACGCTTCATAATCTGTTGTGGATTTCTTTATTGCCTCCGGCACTTCCAGGCCTTCCCGGCAAAACGCTATCCATCCTTCAATCATCCAGTTTAAAATCCCGGACAACGCTTCTTTTGTAGACAGCTTATCTTTCAGCGTCTTGTCTTGCTCCGATTCTTCAAAATGCCGATCGAAACTTACTACCTGTACTCTGTCAGATTTAAAAATAGTATTGTCGCTTACTACTGGAAGAAAATTCGTGTTGCAGATCATCTTGAATTTTGGAACAAATTGAAATTCGTCTTGATGAAGAAATCTCGCAACTATGGTATCTCTGCCGGTCAATGTTTTTAGTAATCCAACATCAAGCGGCATTCTCTTTGGTATCTCAGAGCAAACACATAAGCGTGTTCCTGCAAGTTTCGCCACATCCGGGCTTGCTGTCCGGCTATCTGGATTATTCTTGATTGCCAGTGTCTCTGGCCGGATTGTTTTTGAATAATCGCCCAAGACATCCGCAATCCGCTCAATCATGGTACTTTTGCCGTTCCTTGTTGTGCTACCAAACAGAAACCACATTTTCTCAAGACGTACATCTCCGGTGAGGCACGTTCCGAATAATTTCTGAAGATAATGGATTTTGTCTTTATCGCCTTGCATGACTTCATCTAAAAACTGCTCCCACCGTTCACACCTTGCCTCTGGACGGTATTCTGCATTTGCAATTTTAGATAGTAGCAAATCTGCGCTATGTTCATGCTTTTCAACCTTATCTTCATGGAATACCAGAACACAATTTTGTAAATTCAGCACATAATCATCCGCGTCCAGTTCCTCATTAGAAATAAAGTTAAGATCTCGACTGTCTTGTATGATTGCATTGCGTGTTCGGCTGTATGTCCATGTCAGAGCATATTTTAGATACTGTTCCTTTCGTTTCTCATCCTCATCCGACAGGCAATTCACGGCATATATACTCAGAGCCTTAGATAATTCTTTTGCGGATTTTCTCGCTCTCAATCCTTCCCGGTCAAGAATCCACCGCTGCCCGTCATAATAAAACCAATCCTTAGCTGTTACGTTGTATCTATGCTTATTCTCGAATACTGCGCTGAATAGCGTTGCACTCCCTATGTCTGTCAGAGGAAAATTATTTGCCGCATCCAGTTCCACCAACTTTCGCACAAGCTGTGTACCTTTAGGTACGGTCATGACCGGCGCAGGATTGCTCTCGTTGTCTGTAATGGCTGAATGAATGAGTTTCTCAAAATCCTCATTGCTGTGTCCTGCTGCAAAATAATCTGAAATATCTGCCTTTGGAATATCCGGCACCGGCACTATTACTTTTGCACTCTTAGCAATTTCTTTTAAATCAGATAGAATTGCGTTTGCAACCTTGCGCCCTGGCTCGTCATTATCAGCCAGAATGTTTACCTCTGCGTCTTTAAATAATGTTGCAAATTCAGATTGCCAGTCTCCAGAGCCTCCATAGGTTAAGGCTGTATAACCTCGTTTTGTGAGCGTATCAACGTCTTTTTCTCCCTCTGGTATAAATATCGGCCTGTTCTCTGCAATCGCTTTATTTAGGTCTTTCAGATTACCATAGACGCTTTTTAAATCTTTCCTGTGCTTACCCATCAGACCATAGGTAAATCTACCATTACATAAGACCCCGTATATCATCCGCTTATCCTGCATACGGATTTTTGTAAAGGTATATTCCCCGTTGACAGAAGAAACATAGTCGTAAACTGCTTCGATCCGCTTATGCTCTCGCCCCTCTACATAGGCTCTCCAACTGCTGCCCGGTGGACGTTCTTCAAAATATAAATCTTGTTTTTTAAGTCCGACCTTTTGTATAATATCCTCAAAGTTACATCCAGCGTGACAATGGAGCAGTGCGCTCCTTCGCCCTTTTGTAATTGTTAGAGAGGCTTGTTTATCATCATGGCATGGACAACGAGCCTGCGCCTTATCTCCGTAGCGTTTCTGTATCTGGAAGTGTGTAAGTACCTCATCAAACTGCATTTTCACACCTCCGCAAACTATCCAGAGTTTCAAGATATGCCTGCGCTACTCCATCCCATTCATGCCATTTTTCACAATCATCTGGTATTGAGTCTCTGAGTTCTCCTGCTAACTTTGCATATTCCTCCAACTCAGTAGCGTCTTTGGCTGTAATGGTTATGTTTCTTTTGAGATACGGGATGTAAACAGAATTTTTAATCAACTGTTTCACCTCCGATCATCACACCGGTTTCTTCAAAGAAACGCTTTGGCGAAATAAGGTAGGAAAATTGGCAGCTCTTAGGTGTCCTCTTGTATGCGCACCCCCACGAAACAACGCCCTGTTGCAGCATTAAGCGGACGGTTTGCTGATCCATATGCAGAGCCTGTGCCACTTCTGAAATTTTTAGGTTCGCTTTGATAAACTTGGGATTCTCAGACTGAACTGTCTGATTATTGGAATTGTTCATGCTCCACCTCCAACTCTTGCGGTTAGCGACTACCTCCCAAACTGGCAGCCGGTTTACTGACTTTAAAATTTGATGTGCTCAATAGCTTCTATGATTTCTTGTTTCTTTTCGTCCGGCAACTCATTTCTTAGCCACCGACTGAATGTAAATTCATTCACACCTAACGCCTCTGCAATCTCATAATGTCTGAGTCGCTTTTTTCTTATCAATTCTCTAATCTCTGTGTTAGCCATAGACATTTCCTCCTTTCTCTTGACAACAAGCTTTGATTTAGCTATACTATACCACACAGAATTGTATCTGTAAACAATCAATTATTAAACATATTTTTCATTTATAGGAGTTTTTGTTTATTATGAAATACGTTTATGATTATTCTAAAATAGGGGAACGCATTAAAGACGAACGCAAAAAGAACGGTCTTACTCAAGACGAACTTATCAATTCGCTTCGAGATAAACAGATAGCAGTTGGGCGCAATACCTTGTCTGCTATGGAAAATGGCATAAAGGAAAAATTTTCTTTTCAAGTTTTATATGGTCTTGCTGAGATTTTTCAGTGTCAAATAGGATATCTATTATGTGAATATGATTGCAAAATACAGTCTAACGCCGCTATTTCTGAAATTACTGGTCTATCCGATAATGCAATCAATACATTAAAAAAAGTAAATGAAAATAAAGACAAATATAGAAAATATGATGTCTTGCACTTAATCGACACATTAAATCTAATTATGGATGAACCTATGTTATTCACATTCTTTCTTGATTACATTGGCGATTATATTGATAACAAGTACACTATTCCTTTGCATTATGATAATAAGGTAAATGATTATACTGAGTCTATTGCAGAACCTCCCAGATTGTCTCTTGTTGATGTTCCCAGAAAAGAGAAGGAAAAGTACATTGTTTTAGGTGCTCCGAACAACAATCCAGACAATCCAGAAAAATATATTCATAGACAAATTCCTGTGGATCTCATAAAGACATACTATATTGATAGAATTAGACAGGTTCTTGATAAATGGGGGAAAAAGTATGAAGATAGAAATAATAATTCAAAGCGTAAGGACGGTGATTAAATGGCACTCATAAAATGCCCCGAATGTGGATGGGATAAAGTATCTGCTTTAGCGGATAAATGTCCTCAGTGCGGCTATCCCTTACAAAATACCGTTACCACATCAAAGCCCCGTTCTAAACGACACAAACGCCCGTCCAGAGCCGCCAACGGTGCAGGAAGTATCTACAATACCGGCAGACCACACAAGCCATTCCGGGCAGTTGCAACACTCGGTTTTGAACTTGATCCCGTCACACACAAATCAAAGCAGATCAGAAAAACTGTAGGATATTATGAGACTCGTGAAGCGGCTGTTGTGGCTCTCGCTCGATTTAAGGTAAATCCTCTTGCGCTCCCAGAGACAACTACAGTCAGAGAAGTTTATGAGCGTTGGTCTGCAAAGCATTTTGAAGGCAAAAAGGACGGCACAATCAAGAAATACAAAGCCGCCTTTAATCTTCTTGTTCCGATATGGGAAAAGCCTTTTGCTAATGTCTATCTGGATGAATGGCAAGCTATCGCAGACAATTCAGAGAAGAACGCTCCCACCCTCAAAGATTACAAAATCCTTGTCGGGCAACTTTACAAGTTCGCTATCATGCACGATATTGTAAAGCCGGAGCAGGATAAATCAAAATATATTGATCTGTCAAACTTCGGCAATCCAAACGCCAGAAAACGGAAACGCTTTACTTCTGAAGAAATAGAGACTCTGTGGACGCTCAAAGACTCAGATATTTATTATACGGTTATTCTCATGCTGATTTATACGGGTGTCCGCATATCTGAGTTTCTTGAACTAAAGAAAGAGAATGTAAATCTCTCAGAACGGTGGTTTGATGTAACGGCTTCTAAAACCTCTGCCGGAGTCCGTAAAGTTCCGATTGCAGACAAGGTATATCCGTTCTTTGAATATTGGTATCATCTGAATGACTGTGAATATCTGTTATCTACACCAGACGGAGCAGGCTTTAAATACAGAAACTATTATGATGGTTACTGGACTCCTTTAATAAATGCCGCACAAATGGATCACACGCCGCATGATACCCGTCACACCTGCATTTCATTGTTGACAGAGGCAGCAGTTGATGAACGTCTCATTCAGCAGATTGTAGGGCATAAAGGCGCAAACGTCACACGGTCTGTCTACACTCATGTAGATATAGCCAACCTGTTAGAAGCAATCAATAAGATATGACCGTTACAGAGAAAAAGAGTCGGTTTGTTCCGGCTCTTTCATCGTTTATGGGACTTCACTATAATTCTTCTAAGTTCTGCTGTCTTATCGCACTGGATCAGCCTGCTGCCCGTCACATCATTTATGTATCCCTTTTTCAGTTCTATTGTGTAATGCTTATTCATTCCGTTTATGGTATCCACGTGCATTCTCTGGATCATTTCCCGGTATTTTTGTGCCACTTGCCATTTATCAAGTAAAGCCTGCTGTTCCTCTGTAAATTCCGGGTTTAGTTTCTCTCCCAGTCTGCTTTTACCGGATACCAGATCATCACACACAAGGGCATACAGATATTCATTAACGGACATCTTAAGTTCACTGGCCGCCTGCCTTATTCTGTCCTTCTCGCCTTTTGGTATAGTAAAGTTAATCCGATCATAATTTTCTTTAATATGCTGATTTTTATATTCTGTGCGGTTCATACAATCACTTCCTTACCCATATCATACCATGTTTAAAAGTCTTGCGCAAGACAGTTGTTTTCATGATTTTATTTTTGGGTGCTATTGAGTGCTATAGACCGCTTTTCTGCACAATTTTCAGCCATTTAAGAACATTTTGGATATAAAGAAAACCCTTGAAAACACTGGATTTTCAAGGGTTTTGCTGATTTCTTTAATTGTAGCCAAATTATCGCTTGCTGAACTGCGGAGCGCGACGGGCAGCCTTGAGGCCGTACTTCTTACGCTCTTTCATTCTCGGATCACGTGTCAGATATCCGGATTTCTTCAGAACCGGTCTGTAGTCAGCGTCTACCTGAAGGAGAGCTCTTGCAATACCATGACGGATGGCTCCTGCCTGTCCCGTGTATCCGCCGCCCTTTACATTGACCAGCACGTCAAACTTGCCGTCTGTCTCTGTTGCAACGAGAGGCTGACGAACGATAACCTTCAGTGTCTCCAGCCCAAGATACTCGTCGATATCTCTCTTATTTATTGTGATCTTACCTGTTCCAGGTACTAAATATACTCTAGCGATAGATTTTTTTCTTCTTCCTGTTCCATAATATTTTGATGTAGCCATTTTTTAATATCCTCCTTTCGACCTCTGATTAAAATTTCAGCTCTTCCGGCTTCTGAGCCTGATGCGCATGCTCTGCTCCAGCATATACGTGAAGCTTCTTGATCATGCTTCTTCCTAAAGGTCCCTTCGGAAGCATTCCCTTAACAGCCAGCTCGATCACCTTCTCCGGCTTCTTGTTCATCATCTCTGCCAGAGTCGTCTCTTTCATTCCGCCTACATACTCGGAATGGCTGTAGTAAATCTTCTGATTTAACTTCTTTCCTGTTACTTTTACGTCCTTTGCGTTGATCACGATCACGTAATCACCTGTATCGATATGCGGTGTGAATTCCGGTTTATTCTTTCCTCTTAAAACCTTAGCTACTTCTGATGCTAAACGTCCTAATGTATAATCTGCAGCGTCAACTACATACCATTTTCTCTCAATCTTGTCTGGACTAGCCATATAAGTTTTCATTGGTTTACCTCCTGTGAATTGGTTCACTACTATAGAAATAATATGAAATGTTATATTGAAAGCAGCCAGGTTCCGGGGCTTTGGTGCCTGCTGTTTCTCCTTTTGTCATACTGCATTATTATATTATACGCATCCACGTGTGTCAACTGTTTTTTTAGGACTTTTTTCATTTTCCCGCACCGCTCCGGCACGCTCCTATATCCCGCTTATTTTATTTGATTTATAAATATGTAACGACAGGGAGTCTCAGAAAATCAGCAGTATATTGAGCACCCACAGCAAAATGCCAAGGCAGATTCCTATGATACCCAGGACGCGCCCTGCCTTTGCCTTCCCGGCCTGGCTGGATCCCATACCCATCCTGGCCCGGGACACGGCCAGAACTCCCAGTATAATGGCGGCGATCGGAATGATGCACAGGATCACGCTGAGCACACCAAATATAAGGGAGCCTGTGGCTGCCTTGGTGTAGTCCGTTGTCTGCACGTAAATCGGCTGAGGCTGCTGCCCTGCCTGGCTCTGCGGCCCCGCCTGACTCTGCTGTCCCTGGGGAGGGGTCTGCAGCTCCTGCTGGAGGACAACAAAGAGCTGCTCCAGGCTTTCCCTGTAAGGCTTTTTCATGAGCACACCCACAACGCCGTCCAGGCCCATCTCTCCGCCTGCCGTCCCCCTCAGCCATGCCTCCAGATGAAACATGCCGTTGAAGTAGGACCATTTCAGATATTTAAATCCTTCCACCACACCGTCTCCTGCTCGCCAGGCCGGCTCTCCCTTCCACTCGGACATGACAAACTGATTTTTCCGCAGATAATCCTGCATGATAAAATTCACAAAATCTTCCGGCTTGTTCAGTACAATATCTTTTACATATCTGGCCATACGCCCGCCTCCTCATTTTTTAGCATTTTCATACGTCATTCTTTTAACATGTGTCTATTCTAACACAGAAGAGGGCTTTTTTTAAATCCTTGTATCCATATACAGGATACTTTATAATATTTTCTGCCGGCACATATGCCGCGCCGGAGCTTTCCGTTTTATTCTCACGCATTTTACAGAAATATATATACAGCGGAGGAACTGATCATGGCTAAAAATATCGATCTCGTAAATGGCCCTGTGCTGCCTTCCCTGACAGGACTGGCTCTGCCCATCATGGCAACCTCTCTCATCCAGATGGCCTACAATCTGACGGACATGCTCTGGATCGGACGGATGGGGAGCAGCGCCGTGGCTTCCGTGGGAGCCGCGGGTATGTACATGTGGCTCTCCAATGGGCTGGCAGCCCTGCCGAAAATGGGCGGACAGGTAAATGCAGGCCACGCCCTGGGAGCCGGCCGGACAAAGGAGGCAGCCTCCTTTGCGGCCGCCGCCCTGTGGATGACCACAGCCCTGGGGCTTTTGTTTGGCGTCTGCTCCATCCTCTTCGCAGACCCATTGATCGGATTTTTCCATCTGAACAGTCCCCAGGTCATCCAGGACGCGAAAATTTACCTTCAGATCACCTGCGGGTGTGTTGTATTTTCCTTTTTAAATCAGACGTTTACCGGGATTTTTACGGCTGCGGGCAACAGCCGCTGCTCCTTCGCCGCCACTCTGACAGGTCTGGTCATCAATATGGTGCTGGATCCGATCCTCATCTTCGGAGCGGGACCGTTTCCCGTCATGGGCGTTATGGGTGCCGCCATTGCCACCATTTTTGCCCAGCTTGTCGTCACCCTGGTGTTCGTGGCCTTTGCCCTGCGGGACAGTGTCCTGTTCCGGCATATCCGGCCTTTTGACCGTCCGGGGAATGGCCGGCTTCTCGCTATCCTGCGCATCGGCTTCCCCACCTGCGTGCAAAATATGATATTTACCGGCATCTCCATGATCATCGCCAGGATGGTGGCGGGCTACGGGGACGCGGCGGTAGCGGTTCAGAAGGTTGGCTCCCAGATCGAATCCATCTCCTGGATGACAGCGGATGGCTTTGCCGCTGCCGTCAACTCTTTTCTGGCCCAGAACCACGGAGCCGGGAAGCCTGAGCGTATCAGGAAGGGCTATCGGAGCGCCATGGGCGTTGTACTCATATGGGGCCTCCTCTGCACCGTCCTCCTGATCGGCTTCCCCGAGCCCGTATTCCGCCTTTTCATCACAGAGCAGGACGTCATCCCCATGGGAGTGGACTACCTGGTCATCCTTGGTGTATCCCAGCTTCTCATGAGCGTGGAGATCACCACGGCCGGCGCATTTGCGGGCCTTGGGAAAACTCTCCCGCCCTCTGTGTGCAGCATCGTCCTGACCGGCGCCAGGGTCCCCCTCGCCTGGCTTCTCGTGCGGACTTCTCTGGGACTCAACGGCATCTGGTGGAGCATAACCATCTCCAGTATTTTCAAGGGCCTGGTCCTGTTCCTCTGGTTCCGCTCCTATCTGGGAAGGGAGCTTGGGAAAATGTCCTCCACCGCCAGCTGACCTTAAAGACCCCAAACTAAATCTGACAATATACACCGGGAACAGACAAAATCCACGCATTTTCTCTGCCGCCCGGCATTTTTATATGAAAATTATATAAAACATCCTATACTTTTGCCTTGTTTTATAGTAAAATAGACGAAGCGCAAACAAACAAGAAAGTGAGGCAGATATTATGTGGGCTTATAACAGTATTTTCTATCAGATCTATCCGATCGGATTTTGCGGCGCTCCGGTGCACAATGACGAGGAGTGTGTGCCCCGTATCCGAAAGCTTATGGACTGGAGCGAATATCTGGAGAACCTGGGCGTGGACTCCATCCTCCTGAACCCTGTCTTTGAGTCTGACAACCACGGCTACGACACAAGAGATTTCAAGAAGCTCGACTGCCGTCTGGGGACAAACGAGGATTTTGCCGAGGTCTGTAAAAATCTCCACGAGCACAATGTAAAGATTGTCCTGGACGGCGTATTTAACCATGTGGGCCGAGGCTTCTGGGCTTTTCAGGATGTGCAGGAGAAAAAGTGGGACTCCCCCTACAAGGACTGGTTTATCATCAATTTTGACGGAAACAGCGGCTACAACGACGGCTTCTGGTATGAGGGCTGGGAGGGACATTTTGAGCTGGTCAAGCTGAACCTGAAAAACCCGGCTGTTGTGGACTATCTCCTGGAATGTGTAAAATTCTGGGTGGACACCTTTGACATTGATGGGCTTCGCCTGGATGTGGCCTACAGCCTGGAGCCGGATTTCATGCGCAGGCTGCGCTCCTTCACGGACAGCCTGAAGGAGGATTTCGCCCTCATCGGGGAGGTGCTCTTCGGGGACTACAACCGGATCGTAAACGACGAGATGCTCCACAGCTGCACCAACTACGAGTGCTACAAGGGTATCTACTCCAGCTTCAACTCCATGAACATGTTTGAGATCGCCCACTCCCTGCAGCGGCAGTACGGCTCCGAGCAGTGGTGTCTGTACCGGGGCAAGCATCTCATGACCTTTGTGGACAACCACGACGTGACCCGGATCGCCAGCATCCTCACAAACAAAAATCATCTTCCCCTGACCTACGGACTTCTCATGGGCATGCCTGGCATCCCCTGCATATACTATGGAAGCGAGTGGGGAGAGCCGGGAGAGAAATCTCCTCACAATGATTACGCCCTGCGGCCCTGCTTTGAGGAGCCAAAGCCAAACGAGCTGACGGAGCTAATCAAGAAGCTCATCCGCATCCGCCAGAAGAGCGACGCCCTGTGCAATGGCTCCTACCGCAACGTAGTTCTCACCAACCACCAGCTCGTCTTTGAGCGGGCCACGGAAAGGGAGCGTGTCATGGTAGCCATCAACGCCTCCGACAGCCCCTTTACCGCTTCCCACGGCGACCTGAACGGCGCAGTCACAGAGCTCCTGTCCGACACAGAAATGAGCCTTGTGGGAAATCTAGAAATGCCGGCGTACAGCATACAATATCTTGTGTTTTGATCACTTTTATACAGGGCATTTTTCATTTTGGGACACCATTTGATGCAGGTTCAGACGTAATACTTTTAAAAAGTATTACGTCTGAACCTGCAAGCCTGCGTAGGAGGTACGTATGAACCAGCAAAAATACGTCATTGTGGGAGCCGCCATCCTGGACATTCTGGCCCGGCCGGTGGACGCCTCGGTCTTTGAGACAGGGTCCAGCCCGGCCAGGGCCATCGCCATGCACACCGGCGGGGACGCCATGAACGAGTCCAGGGTGCTGGCGGATCTGGGCGCGGACGTGCGCCTTGTGAGCAAGGTGGGAACGGATCCGGCGGGAGATTTGGTTCTCTCGGCATGCGGGGATCTCCACATCGACACCAGCTATATCCGCAGGGACCCGGAAATCCCCACAGGAGTCAACATTGTCCTGGTAGACCAGGAAGGGGAGCGCAACTTCATCACCTGTCCGAACAGCACGCTGCGGAAATTCTACCCGGATGATGTGCCGGAAGCTGCCCTGGCGGGCGGGAGCATCCTCTGCTTTGCCAGCATCTTTGTCTCTCCCCACTTCGGGAACCGGGAGCTGGCCGCCCTCTTCTCCCGGGCCAGGGCCGCAGGGCTCACGGTCTGCGCGGACATGACCAAACGAAAGAACAAAGAGACCATCCGGGATATGGAGAAAAGCCTCTCCTTCCTTGACTATGTATTTCCCAACTACGAGGAGGCGGCCCTCCTCACCGGGGAGAAGGATCCTGACCGGATCGGGGATGCCTTTCTCTCCCGCGGCGTGAAGCACGTGGTCATCAAGGCAGGGGCAAAGGGCTGCTACGTGTGCACGGAAGCGGATCGCTTCTGGTCTCCCGCCTACAGCCGCGCCCGGTGCATCGACACCACCGGAGCCGGGGATACCTTTACCGGATGCTTTCTCTACGCCCTGGGGCAGGGCCTTCCTCTACCAGACTGCGCCCGCTTTGCCAACGCAGGCGCCTCCCTCTGCATCGAGAAGACAGGCGCCGCCGGAGCCGGGAAGGATTTACAGGAGATCATAAAAAGAGCAGGCCTCTGAATCAGGTCTGCTCCTTCTTTTCCCATACTCTTTTTCCTATTCTCTCACCAGCACCTTCTCGATCTCTCCGATGTACGTGGTGTGGTAATCGTTCTGGGGATACCATTTTGTATCGCACTCCGTATCCACGAAGCACTCGGAATACATCTCCTGGGCGTACAGCTTGCGGCATACGAAGATCATCTCCGCCTCCTCCACTGCCGTGGTCTCCTCCAGCGTCTTCTCATTTACAAAATACGGGTGAAGTCCCGCCTTCTCCCACTTGTTCTCCACATCCCTGCCGGACACGGAGCCGCAGATGTTCAGCGCCTCCCGCTTGTCCTCGGGAAGGAAGGAAATGGTAAACCGGTCGCTGCCGTCCACAAATTCCTTTGTGTATCTCTGAGGTCTGATGTAGGCCGTCACAACGGGCTTTCCCCACATGATGCCCACGCCTCCCCAGCTTGCTGTCATGGTATTGGATTTCATCCGGTCTCCCGCCGTCACCAGCATCCACTGTCTGCTGATCTTGTCAAACGGATTGAACTGAAGCTCATGAATATCCATCTCTTTAAACGCCATCTTCTCTTCCTCCTATCCATATGCCCTGACTGCGGGCAAACTCTGATTTCTATTATACACCTTTTAGTACCAGCGCACCATAGGATAGTCGTTGTTAATGCCCTTCGTAGCGACGATCTGATGGATGTCAATGATGCCGTTGTGGAAGGTGGCCGCGCAGGCGTTCAGATAGAGATCCCACATCCGCAGGAAGCGCTCGTCAAACATTTTCTTCTCCTCTTCCATGTGCCTGTGGAAATTGTCCGCCCAGCACAGAAGGGTTTTATTGTAATGGAGCCGCAGGTTCTCGATATCCATGATATGGAAATCATCCTCCGCCATGCAGGACACCATCTCCCGAAGGCTCGGCACCGTGCCGCCCGGGAAAATATATTTCTTGATCCAGGGATCTCCGGCGTGCTCTTTAAGAGCGCTGATAAAGTGGAGAAGGAATGTGCCGCCGTCCTTCAGAACTGCCTTCACGCAGTCGTTAAAGAGCTGGTAGTTGGCGCGGCCCACATGCTCCACCATGCCCACGCTGACTACCCGGTCAAAGGTGTAGCCGCTCTTTGGCAGATCCCGGTAGTCCATCAGCTCCACCTTCAGCTGATCCTGGAGTCCCTCCTCCTCGATCCGACGCTCAAACTCTTTGCACTGCTCGTGGCTCAGAGTGATGCCCACGCCCTTGATCTTGTATTTCTTGGCCGCCTCGATGAGAAGAAAGCCCCAGCCGCACCCAATGTCCAGGAGCGTCATCCCCTCCTTCAGGTTCAGCTTCTCCAGGATATAATCCACCTTGTTGACCTGAGCCTGGTAGAGGGTGTCATCCGGATGCCTGAAGTATCCGCAGGAATAGCTCATGGTCTCGTCCAGCCAAAGCCTGTAGAAATCATTCCCTATATCATAATGGGATGTGACCTCCTTCTCCTGGTTCTTCTTTGACACAGAGGAGTGCATGATCTTCTTCAAGGCATTTTCATCTGTAGAAAATTTCCCCAGCTGTCCCAGGAAATGATCCAGCGCGTAGTAGAGGTCTCCCTCAATCTCCAGATCCTTGTCCATGTAGGCCTCTCCGAGGGCCAGGGATGTACTTGTAAGGAGCTTTGTCTTTGGAATAGATTTGTTGAATTTCACTGTAAATTCTGGTGTTCCTTCGCCGATCTTGTACTCTTGCCCATTCAGTTTTACGAGGAACGGGTAGTCGGTAAATCTCTCTAAAAATGTTACTAAAATGTCCTTCACGTCTCTTTACCTCCTGATTATTCCATTTACAGGAGATACTTTATTCCTATTTTTCGGATTTGTCAAAGCCCCTTTTGTCGCATAATTATAAACTTTTTATGAATTATTCCATCACGATCTTCCGGAAATTCTTCTTTCCCTTCTTCAGCACAATGCCTGCCTTAAAGGCGTCCTCGGTAAACACCTCGTGGATATTCGTGATCTTCTCGCCGTCCACGGACACGCCGCCCTGCTGCACAGCCCGTCTCGCCTCGGACTTGGAGGGAACAAGCTCCGCTTTCACAAGCATGGTCAGGATATCCAGGCAGCCGTCCTCCAGATCCTCCTCTGTGAGTGTGGTGGTGGGCATGTTAGCCGCATCGCCCTGGCTGAAGAGAGCTCTCGCGGAATCCTGGGCCTTCTTCGCCTCTTCCTCGCCGTGTACCAGCTTGGTCAGCTCGTATGCCAGGATCTCCTTGGCCGTGTTGAGCTGGGCCCCCTCCCAGGAGTCCATCTTGTCGATCTCCTCCAGGGGAAGGAAGGTGAGCATGCGGATGCATTTGAGGACGTCCGCGTCCGCCACATTTCTCCAGTACTGGTAGAACTCAAAGGGGGATGTCTTGTCGGGGTCAAGCCACACGGCGCCGCTCTGTGTCTTGCCCATCTTCTTGCCCTCGGAGTTGAGGAGCAGGGTGATGGTCATGGCGCAGGCATTCTTGCCCAGCTTGCGGCGGATCAGCTCTGTGCCGCCCAGCATGTTGCTCCACTGGTCATCCCCGCCAAACTGCATGTTGCACCCGTATTTCTGGTACAGTACGTAGAAGTCATAGCTCTGCATGATCATGTAGTTGAATTCCAGGAAGCTCAGTCCCTTCTCCATCCTCTGCTTGTAGCACTCTGCTGTCAGCATGCGGTTGACGCTGAAGTGGGGGCCCACCTCCCGGAGCAGGTCAATGTAGTTCAGATCCAGCAGCCAGTCCGCATTGTTCACCATCAGGGCCTTGCCCTCGGAGAAATCGATGAAGCGGCTCATCTGCTTTTTAAAGCAGTCGCAGTTGTGCTGGATCTGCTCCGGCGTCATCATGGAGCGCATGTCCGACCTGCCGGAGGGGTCTCCGATGTACCCGGTGCCGCCGCCGATCAGGGCGATGGGCCGGTTGCCCGCCTCCTGAAGTCTCTTCATGAGGCAGAGGGCCATAAAGTGTCCCACATGAAGGCTGTCCGCCGTGGGGTCAAACCCGATGTAAAAGGTTGCCTTTCCGTTGTTGATGAGCTCTCTGATCTCCTCCTCATCTGTCACCTGGGCGATCAGTCCTCTTGCCTGCAATTCTTCGTAAATTCCCATTTTTCTTCTCCTTTATCTTTTTATTTTTTATCTGTTTTCTGTGCCACAGTTGCTCATTCTGTGGGGTGGTCCGGCTCTCGGGAATAGAATACAAAAAAGCCCTTACTGCTTTTACACAGTAAGGGCGAACAATCCTTCGCGGTACCACCTTGCTTTACCGGCGCCTCGCGGCGCAGGCCTCATCCGGCTGCTCCCCTGTCAGATCGACATGTCTCTCCTCTTCGGATTACAGCCTGGCACTTTAACGCGCGCCAACCCGTCACAGCCTATCTCCGTCTCCCGGCCTTCGGTGTGCAGCTCCAAGATGTATTCGCATGCGGTTCCTTCGCGCGCCTCTCATCAGCCGGCTGCTTTCTGTGCGGGTGTCCCGGATACTACTTGTTCTTTTCCAAGCCTTTTGTATGTTATTCCGTCTGACTGAAATCCTATCCTATCCGGATTTATTTGTCAAGCCCATTCCGGAAATTATTTGCCATCCCGTTTACTTTCCCTGATAGTAGGGGCATCTCCCCCTCAGGCACTGCTGGTTCTCCCCGGAGAAGGTGCAGAGAATCTTCTCCGGCAGCTCCATCTCCACCCCCAGCTCCTCTGCCGTCATGCGGGCTGCCTCCCCCACGGCAGTGAAGGTGTCTCTTTTACAGCACCTGGGGCCGCCGATCTCCCCGATGGCCTCCAGAACCCTGGCTGTCATTCGGTTGGAGAGCCCCCAGGACTTTCCGGCAAGGGGCGTAGCTCCAGTGACAATGCTCATGAAAATGCCAGCGCTGATTCCGGCGCCGCAGCAGCCCCAGAAGCCGCAGACACCGCCCGGGATCTGGCTGCCTCTCTCCTCCATCTGTCCCAGAGCCTTCTCCAGATCGAGCTGTCCTCCGCAGTTGTGGTAGGCCGCAAGGAGGGCGGCGCCCGCCATCACGTGGTGCTCCGGGCCGTGCATATAGATAAACGGATCCTCCATGATCTCCTGCATGATGGCAATGGGGTCCTTAAGAGAAGTCTCTTCGCAGACCCGGCGGATCGCCTCCAGCCCTCTTCTTTCATGGCAGGCATCACAGACATAGTGGCCCTCCTTACAGGAGGCATGACTCTTTTCTTCTTTTCCGCAGAGGGCACAGGTCATTTCCACCGCCTCTTTATAGTAGATGAGCTCCTGACCGCAGATCAGGCAGCCCCCTCTTCCCGCTTTTGTCTTTTCTCTCTCCAAAACCCCTATCTGCCTTTCCCGGTCAGCATTTTCCCGTCCTTGATGACCGCTTTCAAATTCAGATCCTGATCGAGGAGCACCAGATCCGCCTTCTTCCCCACAGTGATGGATCCCCGGCTCTCATATACGCCCAGGCTCTTTGCCGGATTCATGGTAGCGCAGGCCACGGCTGTCCCCAGGGGGATATCCATCTTCTTCACCGCCGTGCGCACGCAGTCCATCAGGTTGGTGACTGAACCAGCCAGGGCACCATCGGACACCAGGGTGGCGTGATTGCCCTTCACATCCACGTCCAGGCCTCCCAGCGTGTACCGGCCGTCAGGCATGCCAGTGGCCCGCATGCTGTCGCTGATAAAAATGATCCGATCCTCCCCCAGCATCTTGAAGGTGGCCCTCACAACAGCCGGGTGGATATGGACGCCATCGCAGATCAGCTCCGCCATCACGTGAGGGCTGTCCGCCACAGCCCCCACCACGCCGGGAGCCCGGTGGGTGAAGGCGGGCATGGCGTTATAGAGGTGCACCGCATGGCAGGCGCCCCGGTCATAGGCCGCCTTTGCCGAGTCGTAGTCCGCGTTGGTGTGAGCCAGGGACACATGGACCTCATCCTTCACTGTCTCCACAAAGTCCAGCGCTCCCTCCCGCTCCGGGGCCACACCGATATACTTCACCGTTCCTTCGGCCGCCCTCTGGAAGCGGTGGAAAATATCTACGTCACAGAGCAGAATATTCCTGGCGTCCTGGGCTCCCTTCTTGGCCTCGCTGATAAAGGGGCCCTCCATGTTCACTCCCAGGAAATCCGCCCTCTCCGGATCCGGGTGCTCCTTTTGCGTCTTTCCGTATGCCGCCCCCGTAGCCAGGATAGCCTCCAGCTCCTCCACAGGCAGGGTCATGGTTGCCGGATTGATGCCCGTGACACCCACAGACGCCTCATACTCCGCAATCCCTTTTATCGCCTCCTGTGTGCCGTCGCAGAAATCATAGCCCCTGCAGCCGTGGAAATGGATGTCGATAAGGCCGGGGATGGCGTAGCACCCCTCCCCGTCAACAGATTCCTCCTGATCGCCGCAGACAGCCTGATGCTCCGCAAAAAGCCCGTCCTTTATATAGATCTCCCCCTCCGCAAAGCTCTTGTCTTCCCTGTATACTCTGACGTTTCTGATATGCATAGTTTTTTTCTCCTTCCGCCGCCTGCCTGGGCGGCCTGTACTGAAAATATTATAGTATACTCTTCCCCCAAGAACAACACGGAGACTGAAAATTTCAGTCTCCGCGCCAAACTGCAGACAGCAGGCCTTTGCATACCGCTTTTATTTTAGAACACAAATCTTAAGATCATCACCGCTGTGGCGATGGTGAGGAGCAGGCAGGCCGCTGTTCTTTGCCCTCTGCTCTTTGCCGTCAGATACAGGGCCAGCGATACGACGCACAGGGCTCCCAGTCCCATCGTCGCCACCCGCTGCCCGGTCCAGTTCATGGGCAGGGACACAGCCTGGAGAGCCGCAAGGGCAATCCCCCACACAGACAGAATGTAAAAGACTATCTTTTTTACCCTTTCATTTTTTACCAGATAGAGGGCAAGGAAGCCCCCGATGCTGATCACACAAATTGCCAGATAAAAGATTACCAAAACTCCTAATGCCATTTTTTATTCCTCCTGATATTGATTGATTTTCTCTTCCTGTATCGGAACGGGGAGGTCATCTCCCCTTCTGGTATACAGAATACCAGGACTTTTTAAAGAAACCTGGCAGGTGTTTCTGAAGAATTCTAAAGACAGGGAGGAATGTGGAGGGTGATCCGGATCTGATAGATGCCCCCGTCGGAGTAAACCTCCGTCCCGCCGTCAAAGGCCTCCGCAGTCTGCCGGATATTTTTCAGTCCGATCAGGCGGCTTTCCGTCTCCGGATCCAGCTCCCCTCGCACACGGTTTTTCTGGAAAATGATAAGTGTATTTTCCCTGCTCTTTACAGACAGCTCCACCTCCCCGGCGGGATCCGCATACTTTTCCACATTGGAGGCCAGATTGTCCATCAGGCGGCGCAGGGCCGATATATCCGCTTTCCCCGAAAAGGAGCCGCACCCCGAAATGTCCGTCCGGCAGGAAAAGCCCTCCTCCAGCATCTCCTCCCACTGGCCGGCAAGCTGTTCCACAAGAAAACGGATGTCCTCCACCTTCTCCCAGATCCCGGCCTTCCCCTCCAGGAGCTGGTCCATCAGCTCCTTCACCTGGACAGTTCTGGTCCGAACAAGCTCCAGATAGCCCCTCAGCTCCTCCTCCGGGATACGCTCCCTTTTTCCCATCAGCTCTGTGTAGGACAGCATGGCGGTGAGGGGCGTGCGGATATCATGGGACAGGGAGCGGATAAAGGCCTCCCTGGCCTCCTTCATCTCCTGCTCCTTTCGCCTCAGCTCCCTCTGGGCGGCCGCCAGGTAGTTGACGCTCTGGGCCAGCCGGGTCAGCTCATCCTCCCCCTCTAAGGGAAGCTGCCCCTCCTCCTGCCTTTGCATCTTCTCCACGCCGTTAATGATCCGGATCAGGTAGGACAGACGCCGCCCCAGAAGGAGTAGGAAGAGAACCACAAAGACCGCCACCGCCGCACCGATACACAGACCTCTGAGCCACATCTCCAGAGCTCCGTAGAGGATACCCTCCAGCCGGATCTGCCTCTGATCCAGATAGACATGGACGAGAGACTGGGAGGTAATGTAAAAAAAGAGAAAGGTAAAGACGGAGACGATTACCGACAGCACCAGATACTCAAATATTTCCCCTGACAGCTTTCTCGCCTTCTCAGGCCTTGGTTTCCTTTTAATCCGCATAGTACCCCTTTCCCCAGGCCGTCTTGATATACCTGGGATTTCTGGAGTCATCCCCCAGCTTTTTCCGTATATTTTTAATGTGCACCATGATGGTAGTGTCCCCAACCGCCTCGTCCTCCCAGACGCTCTGGTAAATGTTGTCCAGGGAGTAGATCTTCTTCCTGTGGCGGATGAGCAGCTCCAGGATCCTGTACTCTGTGTAGGTCAGGACGATAAGCTCCTCCCCCTTCCACACAGACTGCCGGTCCGTGTCCAGCCGCAGGTCCTTGTAGACAAGCTCCTCCTCTCCGGCAGGGCTTTGGCGCTGCATCCTGGCATACTCTCCGCTCCTTCGCAGGAGAGCCTTCACCCGCAGGAGGAGCTCCCCGTTGGAGAAGGGCTTCACCAGGTAGTCGTCAGCCCCTGCCTCAAAGCCCATTTTCTTGTCCGCCTCCCCGGAGTAGGCGGTGAGGAACATGATGGGCGCGTAATAGCTTTTCCGGATCTCCATCCCCGCCGCAAATCCGGACATTTGCGGCATGTTCACGTCCAGGATGTAGAGGTCGATATCCCCGGAGGCCAGCCGCGCCGCCTCCTGTCCATCCCCGGCAGTCACCACCTCATAGCCCTCCTCCGCCAGGATCATCCCCAGCACCTGCCGGATTTCCTTTTCATCATCCGCCACAAGTATTTTTGCCTTTCTGTCCATAAAAATCTTCCTCTCCATGATCTTGTATATATCTTATCTAGAATGTAACACAGCCCTCCGGCCTTCTCAATCTTTTTCCTAAAAATTACCGTCAGACTCGTTGTCCCTCCTCACCTTTTTTGTTATAGTAGCCTGTAGAAATATTTATTTTATACAAAGGGGAAAAACTATGAACCAGAAAACCTATGACAGCTATGTAAAAATACTGAAGACTGAGCTCGTGCCTGCTCTGGGCTGCACAGAACCCATCGCACTGGCCTACGCCTCCGCCAAAGCCGTGGATCTGCTGGGGGATTTCCCGGAGCGCATGGAGGCCCTGTGCAGCGGAAATATCATCAAAAATGTAAAGGGCGTCAAGGTGCCCTGCTCCGGCGGCCTGAAGGGCGTGGAGGCGGCCGTCATCCTGGGAGCCTGCGGCGGGGACTCCTCCCGGGAGCTGGAAGTGTTAGAAAGCGTGCAGGAGGAGGACCGGGCGCGCACAAACGCGCTGCTGAGGGAGGGCTTCTGCACCTGCCTTCTCAAGGAAGGGGTTCCCAACCTCTTCATTGAGATCCACGCCTTCAAGGGGACGGACAGCTCTGTGGTAAGAATTGAGCAGAAGCACACCAACATCACCTACATGGAGCAAAATGGCCGCGTCCTCTTTGAGAAGGAGTCTTCCGGCGGGGAACAGCAGGCGGACAAATCCCTCCTCAATCTGGGAGACATTATCGCCTTCGCAAGGGAGGTAAACCTGTCTGACGTAAGAGACTGCCTGGAACGCCAGATCCAGTACAACATGGCCATCTCCGAGGAGGGCCTTGCGCACCAGTGGGGCGCCGGCGTCGGCCGGATGGTTCTGGAGGAATTCGGCCAGGATGTTCGCTGGAGAGCTATCGCCAGGGCCGCTGCCGGGTCAGACGCCCGCATGAGCGGCTGCTCTTTGCCGGTCATCATCATCTCCGGCTCCGGCAACCAGGGCATGACCTGCTCCCTGCCGGTCATTGAATACGCCCGCTCCACAGGGGAATCCCAGGAGGAGCTGCTGCGGGCCCTGTGCGTCTCCAATCTCACAGCCCAGGATCAGAAGCGCTACATCGGCCCCCTCTCCGCCTACTGCGGAGCCGTCTGTGCGGCCGCCGGGGCGGGCGCCGGCATCACCTACCTGTGCGGCGGCACAGCCGAGCAGATTGAGAACACAGTGGTGAACACTATTGTCAACGCCGGGGGCATCACCTGTGACGGCGCAAAGCCAAGCTGCGCCGCCAAGATTTTCTCCTCCCTCCAGGCCGCCTTTCTCGGCCACAGCCTGGCCATGAAGGGCTTCCGCTTTGAGGCCGGCGAGGGCCTTGCCATGGACACCGCCGAGGAAACCGTAAAGGCCATCGGCTATATGGGCCGGGAGGGCATGCGCCAGACCGACATTGAAATCCTCAATCTGATGATCGGGAAGACAGACGTATCCTCCTTGTAGACACCTCTTCTGCAAAAGCCCTGTCATGCTCCACAAGGAGCATGGTGGGGCTGTATTTTTGTATCAGGCCGGCAATCTGATCCCTGGAAAAAATATCGATATAATTCATGGGTTCATCCCAGATATACAGATGGGCCTGCCGGCTGAGGCTGGCCGCCAGCAGCACCTTTTTCTTCTGGCCAAGGCTGTAGTCCTCCATCGGCTTTTCAAACTGCAGCCTGGAAAAGTCCATCTTCCGAAGCAGAGCCATAAAGAGCGTCAGGTCAAGTCCCCGCTCCCTGGCAAAATCCCGCAGATTTCCCGACAGCCCGCCCGGATCCTGGGGCACATAGGACAGGACGAGCCCCGGCGCCAGGTCGATCCTCCCGCCGGCAAGACAGGCATCCTCCCCCGAGGCGGCGCTCAGTATGGCCCGGATCACTGTGGATTTGCCGGAGCCATTTCCCCCCGCAAGGAGCACCCGCTCCCCCTGGTCTATGTGCATGCTCCAGCCTTCCAGCACAGCCCGCACCCCGTAGGAGAGGGTCACGTCCTCCAACTGCACCAGCCGCTTTTTGTGGTGCACGAGGGGACAGATCTTCAGCTCCTCCGCTGTCTCCACATTTTTCAGAAGCTTTCTCTTTTCCTCCGCCGCCGTCCGCATCCGACTCTCCATATTTTTAGAGCGCTTCATCAGTTTGGCCGCCTTGTGGCCGATGGCGCCCCGGTCCGGCCTAAGTCCCCCGATCCGCACGCCCTTCTTTGTCTTCTCCACAGTCTCCGACCAGCTCTCTGTGCGGGCGGCGGCCGCCTCCAGGCGCCGTATATCCTTTTTCAGCCTCTCATTTTCTCCCAGCTCAAAGGCATCCTTTTTCGCCTTCTCCTCCTGCCAGGTGGTGAAATTTCCCCGAACCACCTCCATATTCCTCCGGTTGATGGCCAGAATGTGGTCCACGCACCCGTCCAGGAAATACCGGTCATGGGACACAAGGATAAATCCTTTCTTTCCCTGCAGATATCCCATCAGTCTCTCCCTGGCCTCCATGTCCAGGTGATTGGTGGGCTCGTCGATGAGCAGAAAAGCATTCTCCCTGGCAAACAGAGCCGCCAGCATAACTCTCGTCTGCTCTCCGCCGCTCAAGGTAGTAAAGGGCCGGTACAGGATCTCCGGGGCCATGTCCAGGCAGGTCAGCTCCCTGCACACCTTCCACAGCTCATAGGACGGGTCTGCCTCCTCGATCACGTCTATCACATTGGCCGACATATTCCCCACAGGAAAGGGGAAACAGTCCATCTCCACGCTGGCCCGTATGCTTCCGCTGTACTCGTACTCTCCCGCAAGAAGCTTAAGAAGGGTGGTCTTTCCCCGTCCGTTCCTCCCTGTGAGCCCCAGCTTCCAGTCTGTGTCTATCACAAAGGACACGTCCTCAAAGACCGGCTCGATCCCTCCGTCGTAGCAGAAGGTCAGATGTTCAACCTGTATCATTGACATAGCGTCATTCCTCCTCTCACAGCACACGCAGATATCCCTTCACGTTCCTTCTTCCCTTCCGGTCTTCTCTCGGCATTGCCGGGCGTATCGCACAAAAAGGACACGGGAAAATTCCCGTGTCCCAGCATAACATTCTCTCGCGGATCATATGGATCAGATTTTTATATGGATACAAGGATTTTCATTTCTGCATGCGCACAAAATCTCTCCCGCCACAGGCACTGCCGCAGCCGGGACATGTTACGCCTATATGAACTTCATATATTATCTGCAGAAATTCTTCATCCTTTCACCCCTTCATCTTTTCTTTCCTGTCAAAAATAGCACAGCCTGCTCGGTCTGTCAACACCTGACTACGCTGCTGTTCCTGTAGACACTGAGGAGGATGCCGGCGTACAGACCGGTCACACAGAGATTGGATCCCCCCAGCGTGTAGAAGGGCATATAGGCCTCTGTCACAGGAAAGAGCCCTATGTTCATGCCGATATACCAGATGATCTGCAGGGAGAAAAACAGCGTTCCTGCAAGAGCCAGGAGAAAGCCAAGGCGGTTTCTCTGCCTGAAAACGATCCGGAAAAGAAAAGCCAGGAACAGTCCCGCCGGCAGCGTCAGCAAAACGGCCGGCACCGCTCCCAGGTACCGCAGAATGTACATCCAAAGGAAGGTGCTCCTGGCCTCAAACCGTGCCCACTCAAGCTGGGTTCCAGTCAGGTCTTCCCCCGCCCTGTCAGCGGCGGCCAGATCTTTCATATCCTCCCTCGCATCCTGATAATAGGATGTCTCGGAAAAGCTCTGCCAGGCCGCTGTCCGGTCCGCCCGGTAACCGTCCCGCTCCCCCAGCGCCCCGCTAGCCCAACTGGCTATGCAGACGAACAGAAGGGTGGCGGCCACGGCCGTTCCCAGGCGCATCAACAGGGGACGCACCTTCCCGCCGAACCAGCCCTTTGCGGTTCCCGCAATCAGCAGGATAACACCGATCAACGTAAATATACACGCCACAAAGCCGCTCCCACTGCTGAAGAGCCACCCGGCGGCGGAAACTGCCAGGCATATTCCGCTCTTTACAAGTCCCTTTTTCCCTTTCCTGCCACTCTGCCACACAACTCCCGCAAAGGCCAGAAGAACAAGAGAATTCCATAGCCATGGCGCACTCCAGACTCCGTTGATCCTAAACGGGTATGACATGCCAAAATCCGACACGGCCAGATACCTGCCAATCACATTCAGACCCACAGCTCCCAGCCAGAGACGAAAGGCGTGCTTTCCGATCACCGTATAATCCGCCAGGCACACTCCCAGCATCAGCACAAGTCCCAGGGCCAGATACCTGCCCTGTCTCCATATCTCCCCTGCCTTGTAGGCGGAGTCCGGCTGCTGGTAGGTCAGCCACTGCAGGAAGAGCCCGGCTGCGCTTAAAAGCAGAATGACTCCCAGCAGAAGCCAGTCCATCTTGGGCCTGTGAACCCGGTCCAGCTCTGTTCCCGTCTCCACCGGGTCTCCCATCTGCCGGACGGCCTCCTCCTCTGCCTCCGGTCCGGTCATACCGTCTGCCATGTAGGCCTGCTTCTGGTCCTCAATATGCCCCTGCAACTCCTCCAGGACCGCAGATCTGGCTCTTTTGCACCGGATCTGCTCCGCCACGATTTCCAGGTAGCTATGCATATTCATGGCATGCACCTCCCAGAACTTTCACCACGGCCCGGGAGTACTCCTTCCACTCCTCCTCCTTCTTCGCAAGCTGCTTTTTCCCTGTCTTTGTAAGCCCGTAGTACTTTCGGGTCTTTCCCCCGGCATCCTGCTCATAGGAAACCAGACAGCCCTTCTCCTCCAGCGTGTGCAGGAGGGGATACAGGGTCCCCGCCTTCAGCTCAAAGACGTTCTCTGATTTCTCCCGCAGCGTCTCGATCATCTCATAGCCGTACATGTCCTTCTCTTCCAGAAGCTTCATCACCAGCATGGCCGTACTCCCGGAGATCAGACTCTTCTCTACTGCCATAGTCGTCTCCTCCTCCCTTGCCCTGCCATTTGTCACGCAGGCAGGACTCATTATATAGATTTTCGATATATCGATTATCTATATAATATATCGGTCATCTATACATGTCAAGACGCCGGAGATATTTTCTCCTTTTTTCGATTTTTCTGTCTCCGCCGGGAAACTAAAGCCGGGCAATGATCTTCCCGTACAGCCTTGCAAAGTACAGCACGCCCCGCATGGGCATATTGGGATTGTAGGTGCTCTGATGCTCGTACAGGTTCAGGGTGCCGCTGACAAGGAAGGAAATGTCATTTTTCATGGAAAGATAGAGCACATTTCTTGTACTCCCGGTCAGCGGTGGGATATTCTGAGTCATCCACATTTACCATGTTTACTTTTTTCGTCGTGCACATAAAGATGTCACACCTCCATTATAGACATAAAAACAACGGACTGCAACCTTTTCACCTGTCTGCAGACTTCAGAAAAAGGAATTTCATGTGGCGGAACCCGCCCCGGACAAACGCCGGATGATAGTAAATAAGAATGGCTGCCAGGCAGCCTCAGAGAAATGACCTTCTCTGTGAGTGGTTTACATTATACACGTGATTATGATTACTGGCAAGGCGAAATAGTGCACAAAATATGAGCGATATCTTTGTGAGATTTTTTTCTTGTTATATACAGGGCATACAAATATAATGGGAGAAAATCAGACATGACAAATGACAGGAGGGTAAATCTATGCAGCTGCTTTTTAAACAGAGGCTTTTTTCATGGTTTGACAGCTATGACATCTATGACGAGGCAGGGAATACGGTCTATGTGGTACAGGGACAGCTTTCCTGGGGCCACTGTCTGAAGATTTTCGACTCCTCGGGCTGTGAGATGGGCACAGTAAAGGAGCAGGTGTTCTCCCTGCTGCCCAGGTTCGAGCTGTACAGGGGAGACACCTGTGTCGGCTGTATCAGCAAGGAGCTTTCCTTCCTGAAGCCAAGATACAACATCGATTGCAACGGCTGGCATGTGGAGGGAGATTTCCTCGAATGGGATTACAGTATCATGGACGGGACAGGTGCCCGCATCGCCCGGATTTCTAAACAGCTCCTCAACCTGACAGACACCTATGTGATAGATGTGGATGATCCCGGGGACGCCCTGTGCGCCCTCATGCTGACTCTGGCTATCGATGCGGAGAAATGCTCCCGAAATTAGCGCTCCTCCCCGTACCGTATCTCCATGAGCACCAGTCCCTGGGGCGGCGCTGTCACGCCGGCCTCGGTGCGCACTCTGGCCTCCAGTATCTCTCTCACCTTCTCCGGCTCGTAAAAGCCCCGCCCTACCCGGATCAGAGTGCCGGCGATGATGCGGACCATGTTGTAGAGAAATCCGTTGCCTGTGACCCGAATGACAATCTCTCTGGCCCCCGCCTCTCTGTAGGAGAAAGCGCCTTCCGTGCAGGGCAACTCCTCCACCTCCAGGCTGTGGATACAGCGCACCGTATCCTCCGTGTTGGTGCGGATACAGCAGAAGCTGGCAAAGTCGTGCTCGCCTACAAGGAAGGCGGCCCCCTCCCTCATCTTCTCCACATCCAGGGGCACGTACACAAAGGTGCTGGTGCGCTTTTTCATGGGGTTGGCTGTCCTGGCGTTGTAAATGTGGTACTCGTAGGTCTTGGTGATGTGGTCCTGGTATCTGGGATGCCAGGAAAGCGGCACCTCCTCGGACTTTACGATCACGATATCCTCCGGCAGCTTCTGGTTCAGGGCAAGCGCCATCCTCTCCGGGGGAATAGTGCTCTCTGTGTCAAAGACCGCCACATTTCCCAGGGCGTGGACACCGGAGTCGGTGCGGCTGGCCCCGATGACCCGGATGTCCTCCTTTGTGAGCGCGCTGAGCTTTTTATTGAGAATCTCCTCAATGGTGATCCCGTTGGGCTGGATCTGCCAGCCGCAGTAGTTGGTGCCATCGTAGGCAACTGTCAGCTTTATCCGTCTCAAGTCTCTTTTCCTCTCTAAACTATGCTGGGGCAATCACACATAACCCGGAAAATCCATCCCCCAAAAACCATCCCGGAACATTCATTCTAGAAGATCCATATGTGGAAGGGCACGTATCTTCCGATAACAAACACAGCCACCACATAGATCACCATGACAAGGTAGGCCATCCGGTCCCTGCTCCTGTACCGCAGGGGCTTCATCTTCGTGCGGCCCTCTCCGCCCCGGTAGCACCGGGCTTCCATAGCCATGGCCAGGTCGTTGGCCCGCCGAAAGGCGGACACAAAGAGGGGCACAAGGATAGGGATCATATTTTTCACTCTCTGGATGATGTTCCCGCTCTCCAAGTCCGCTCCCCTTGCGATCTGTGCCTTCATAATCTTGTCCGTCTCCTCCAGGAGGATGGGGATGAACCGGAGGGCAATAGACATCATCATCGCCACCTCGTGAACCGGCACGTGTATCTTATTGAGGGGATGCAGAAGGCTCTCAATGCCGTCTGTCAGGGCATTGGGAGTGGTGGTAAAGGTCATAAGAGAGGAGCCTGCGATCAGGTAGATCAGACGGATCGCCATGAACACAGCTGTCCGCAGTCCCTCCTCCGTGATGGTAATGATCCAGGCGTGGAACAGGGTCTCTCCCCCCCTTGTGAGGAAGAGATTAAAGATCACAGTGATCATCAGCAACATGATGATGGGCTTCATCCCCTTCATGATATAGGAAAAGGGCACCTTTGACATGCGTATGATGGCGGCCAGGAACAAAGTGGCCACCAGGTACCCGGGGATACTGTTAAACAGAAACAGGGAAATCAGGTAGAGAAGGGTTCCCACCAGCTTCACCCTGGGATCCAGCCGGTGCAGGACGCTCTGGGCCGGATAATATTGTCCTATTGTAATATCTCGTATCATCTATCCTATCCCCCGCCTTTTCTTTACTGCCTCCATGATCTCGTCCGCAGCCTCCTCCACTGTGGTGGCCGTCACCCCCACATCGAACCCGGCCTCCCTTATATCGTGCATGATATAGGTGACCTGGGGCGCCGCAAGGCCTATTTTCTCCAGCTCCTGGTAGTGGGAAAATACCTGCTTCGGAGTATCGTTGTACAGGATCTGCCCCTTATTCATGACAATGATCCGGTCCGCGTATTTCGCGATATCCTCCATGCTGTGGGACACCAGGATAACTGTCATGTCGCTCTGCCTGTGAAGATAGGCGATCTGGTCCAGGATCTCATCCCGCCCCTTCGGGTCCAGACCGGCCGTTGGCTCATCCAGCACAAGGACGCCGGGGCGCATGGCCAGGACGCCGGCGATGGCAGCCCGCCTCTTCTGGCCGCCGGACAGCTCAAAGGGCGAGGATTTCCAGTATTTCTCCTTCAGCCCTACAAGCCGCAGGGCCTGGGCCGCTCTCTGCTCACACTCCTTGGGGGAGAGGCCCTGGTTCTTCGGGCCAAAGCACACATCTGTCAGCACGTCCACCTCAAAGAGCTGATGCTCCGGGTACTGGAAGACCAGGCCCACCTGGCCGCGGAGCTTTTTCATGTCATAGCCTTCCCCGTAAATATTTTCCCCGTTGTACCAGACCGTCCCGCTGGTGGCCCGTATGAGGCCGTTCAGGTGCTGGGTCAGGGTGGATTTCCCGGAGCCGGTGTGGCCGATGATGCCCACGAACTCGCCGTGGGGTATCTCCAGGCAGATGTCTGACAGCGCCTTCTTCTCGTAGGCCGTGCCCGGGCTGTATATATAGTTTACATGTTCTAATTTAATCGACATAGCGCTTCCACCAGCTCTTCCTTTTTCAGTATTCCGGCCGGAATATCCAGCCCCCGCTTCTTCAGTTCATCCGCCAGCATGGTCACCTGGGGCACATCCAGGCGGTAGGATTTCAGGGTGTCCACCTGGGAGAAAATTTCCCGGGGCGTCCCCTGCATGACAATGTGGCCGTGATCCATGACAAAGATCCGGTCCGCGTAGATTACTTCCTCCATGTAGTGGGTGATGAGGATGACCGTCACATGCTTCCTGTGGCGCAGCTCCCGCACAGTCTTCAGGACTTCCTTCCTGCCGCTTGGATCCAGCATGGCAGTGGGCTCGTCCAGGACGATGCACTTGGGCTCCATGGCGATGACGCCGGCAATAGCCACCCGCTGCTTCTGGCCTCCCGAGAGCTTGTTGGGGGAGTGGTGCCGGTACTCGATCATGCCCACCGCCTTCAGGCTGTCCTCCACCCGCTTCCAGATCTCATCCGTGGGGACGCCCAGGTTCTCCGGTCCAAAGCCCACATCCTCCTCCACCACGGTGCCAATGATCTGGTTATCCGGGTTCTGGAACACCATGCCCGCGCTCTCGCGCACGTTCCAGAGGTTCTCCGGGCGCTTCGTGTCCATGCCGTCCACCCACATGGTCCCGCCGGTGGGGACAAGGATGGCGTTCATGTGCTTGGCCAGGGTGGACTTGCCGGAGCCATTGTGGCCCAGTATGGCGATAAACTGTCCCTCCTCGATCCCAAGGTCCACCTGGTCGATGGCCCGGGAGGTGCCGATGACATTTCCCTCCTCGTCTCTCTTTTCATATTCAAATACAAGCTTCTCTGTCTGGATCATTTCCTTTTTCATGTACGCTCTTCATTCTCCCATAAAAATAAGACACAGCATTTACATACTGTGTCTTATTTTACGTGATTATGCGCTATTTTGCAAGGTTTGCCGTCTTCCTTTTCATTTCCGCGGGCTCTTCTGTCATCTGCCGACCGTGACATTTCTCCTGAATTCTATGTAGGTCATAGCAAAATAGATCAGGTACACGGCGGTAAAGAGGAGAACGGACAGGCCGAAATAGGACCAGGCCGGAGCCGTCACGCCGGAGTAGCGGGCGAAATTTTCCCCGATATACCCGGCGAACATAGCCCCCAGTGCCAGGGCTGCCAGGAAGGGACACAGATAGTAGATGAAGAGCTGCCGCAGGATCAGACCCGACAGCTCCCGATCCCCCAGTCCCAGCTTCCGCAGGATGTCGTACCGTCTCCTGTGCTTCGCCGCGTCCGAGAGCTGCTGCACAGCCAGCACGGTCAGAGCTACACACAGGTAGACAAGACCAATATAGAAGAGTGGAAACATGAAGGTAGAGAGCAGGAACTGCATGTCAAAGGTCTCCGGCTCTCGGACAAGCACAAAGCTGTTAGACACGTACATGATATCTGACCCGTAGCCGTAGTCCTCTGTCGTCTCCTCCCAGCCGTACCAGTCATCCGTCCCTGCCGCGGCCCCCTCCAGCTCCATGAGAGCCGCCCGCAGCTCTCTCATGGAGCGCAGGTTCTCTTTGTCTCCCTCCTGCTGCCCCTGTGCCTGAGCGGCAAAAAGGGCGTAGTAGGGCTGCATCCGGTCCGCCGCCGCATCCGGCACCACCAGCACGTAATCCGCGCCGTTGTGGCCGTTCTGCTCAAAGCCCCCTGTCTCTATGCCGGCGCATGTGTAGTCCTGTCTCTCCCCGCCGGGGCCGGAGAGCGAAAGGGGCTTCTCCGTCATGGGCTCTACGTTCTCCCGGAGCCGCTCCTTTGTCTGCACCAGGTACTCTCCATCCCCCAGAGACACCGGCTCCCTTCCCAGCATAGCCCGGAGGGCATTGTAGTCGCTCAGCTTCATGTAGGTATCATAGTGGAAATAGGCCCCGTCCACTCCCGTCTCCTGGCTCTCCAGCCAGTCATTCCATCGGGACAACCCGTTCTCGTAGATCTGGTAAACGCGGCTGGACTCCACCGATGCGTACTCCTCTGTCAGCTGCTCCTCCTGCCGGAAATCATACCCTGGATCCGGACTGTAGACCATCACGTCAAAGGGCCACTTTTCCTCTGCCTGGGTGAGCTGGAACTGGTTCAGCATGAGGGCGCAGGAGGCCCCCACAAAGGCGGCGGCAAAGAGGATGGTGAGAGTCCCCATGGTAAACCGCATGGTCCGCACCTTGGAGGCCAGCTGGCGCAGCACAAAAATGCGCTCATGGCGCCATAGCCCCGCTCCTCCTGCCCGGATGTATTTTACAAGGAAGCCGGACAGGCCGGCGAACAGGCCGTACACAGCCGCCGACAGGCCGGCCAGCAGAGGCCACACGGTCTCCATGGTGATCCGTCCGTCAAGAAGGAGAAAAGCAAAGATGAGAAAATAGACAAGGGAGCCCGCAAAGATCCACCAGGAGCGGTCCCCTCCCTGACCTGCCTCCTCGCCCCTTCTCTCCTCGTCCAGCATGTCCCGGATGTCCATCCTCCGGAACCGCCTGTGGTTCCGCAGAAGGGCCAGCACATAGGAGCCAAAATAGATTCCCCCGGTAAGGGCAAAGGTCTCCCAGCCCCAGTCCATGGAGAGGTCATAGCTTATGTCCAGCATACCGTAGATCGCGGTCAGCATGACCTGCTGCCAGAAGAGTCCCGGCAGGATGCCGGCTGTGAAGGCGATTACCCCGAGAAGGAAGTTTTCCCGCAGGAACAGCCTGGCGATCTGTCTCTTGTGAAAGCCCAGGAGCATATAGATACCAAACTCCCGGCTCCGCTTCCCCGCCATGAATTTCACCATGTAGTGGATCAGCCAGATGACGATGAGCACCACAAAAAAGGTGGCCACTCCGATCATGGCTCCAAACAAGCCGGCCTCCGCCGACAGTCTCCGGACATTTTCCGAGAAAATCATGGAGTTGAAGGAGAACATGAGGGCGCTGATGAGGATCATGGTAAAGAGGTATATGGAATAATCCCGAAGAGACCGCTTCATGTTCCGAAACGCCAGCTTACCCAGCATCCGTCTCACCTCCTGTCAGGGAGAGGACGTCCAGTATCTCGCTCAGGAAATCCTTTCTCTTTTTCTCCCCTCTCCTCAGCTCGTGAAAGATCCGGCCGTCCTTTAAAAAGAGGATACGGCGGCACCAGCTGGCAGAGAAGGCGTCGTGGGTCACCATGAGGATGGTCACCGCCATCTCCCGGTTCATCTTCTCCAGCGTCTCCAGAAGGATGCGGGAGGATCGGGAGTCCAGCGCCCCGGTGGGCTCGTCGGCAAAGACGATAGCCGGATGGTTGATGAGGGCTCTGGCGCAGGCGCACCGCTGCTTCTGTCCCCCGGACACCTGGAAGGGAAATTTATCCTTCAGCTCCAGGATCCCGAGCCTGCCCATAATGTCCTCCGTCCGCTGCTGTATCTCCTTTTTCCCCTTGCCGGTGAGGGACAGGGCCAGGGAAATATTTTCCCCCAGGGTGAGGGTGTCCAGCAGATTGAAGTCCTGGAACACAAAGCCCAGATTGTTCTTCCTGAAATCCGCCTTCTGCTCCTCCTTAAGGCCTGTAATATCCTCCCTGCCGTACCAGATGTGTCCGCTGGTCACCCGGTCGATGGTGGCCATCACATTCAAAAGAGTGGTTTTTCCGGAGCCGGATGCCCCCATGATACCCACGAACTCGCCCCTGTCCACCTGGAAGGAAAGCCGGTCCAGGGCCTTGGTCAGATTGTCCTTTGTCCCATAGTATTTTTCAATGTCTTCCACACGGATCAGTTCCCGCATAAACAGTTCTCTCCTTTCCCGCTGTCTTGTATGTCTGTCAGTATAACAGGCGGGAGAGTCCTCTGCCCGCATGAAAGACTTCACTAATCTTACAATCTTGAAAGACTTCGGCCGGCCGCCCCGCTCCCCTTACTCATCTCTGGTAAAGAGGCTGCCCCCGTCGGGGAAGAGGAGAGTGATCCGCGTGCAGGATCCCCTCTCCGACCAGGCCTCTATCTCCATCCCCAGCTGACGGCACAGCTTTTTGCACAGGTAGAGGCCGATGCCTGTGGCACCTCCCCTGTCCCGGCCGTTTGTGCCGGTAAATCCCTTGTCGAAGACCCGGTCCACCTCCTCCGGAGGGATGCCGATCCCTCTGTCCTCCACGGTGAGGCTCTGTCCATGGGGCAGGCTCTCCCCGCGGATGAGGATGAGCCCGCTCCCCTCCTTCTTATACTGGACCGCGTTCATGAGAAGCTGCACCAGGATAAACTCCAGCCATTTGCCGTCGCAGTAGACGGACATGTCCTCAGGCGCCTCCGTCCGGATCTCCATATGGTTGTCCATAAGGTAGTACCGGCACCTGTCCACTGCCCCGTACACGCAGGGGAGCAGCTTCATACGGCGGATGACATAGTCCCGGTAAACCCCGTCCGACCTGGCGTAGAAGAGGGCCCTATCCACTGCCGCCGACAGAAGCTCCGCCTCCCGCTGGATGCGCCGTCCGTCTATGGGCGGCGCAGCTATGGGCGACGCAGCCATGGGCGCAGGGGAGCCATCCGCCCCGCCTGCCGTGGCCGCCAGCGTGATGGCCGAAAGAGGCCTCTTCGCCTCGTGGATCCATCCCTCGATAAACTCTCTGTACTCCCTGTGCTCCCTCTCCAGGTGGCGTGCCTCATCCACCAGGGACTTCCCGGCTCTTTGGAGTATTTCCCGGTGGAGCCGGTCTGTGAGCCTTGGGGAGTCCGGCAGCAGCTCCCCGATGAGCCAGGGCTGATCCAGTCGCTCCAGGGCTGCGAACACCTGGTCAAAATATCTCTTTTTCCTGTAAAAGTCCATCCCAAGAAAGGCGGCCAGCAGAAAGCTCCAGGCAGCAAAAAACAGGGCCATCTGCCCTGCCTTCACCTTGCACGCCCAGAAAAAGCCTGCCGCCGCCATCATACACAGGATCTGGAATAAAAGGAACTGCATTTTATCTTTCAGATAGTCGTTCAAACGCATAATTCATACCCCTGTCCTCTCCTCGTGCGGATCAGCTCTGCGGCTCCGATGTCCTTGAGCTTTTCCCTGATCCGGGCTATATTCACACTGAGAGTGTTGTCATCTATATAAATGTGGTCGTCCCAGAGCCCGTCCAGCAGCTCCTGCCTGGACACGATCCGGCCGCTGTGGAGGAAGAGAAGGTACAGGATCCGAAGCTCCGTTCTTGTCAGAAGCGCCGTTCCCCGGGCCGTGACTGTGGCGTCCAGAATGTTCAGGGTGCATCCCCCTGCGGTCAGAGTGTGGAGCTCCTCCTTTTTCCCGGACCGCAGCAGGACGGCCCGGATGCGGGCCATCACCACAGGGACGCAGCAGGGCTTTGTGATGTAGTCGTCCGCCCCGCTGGTAAGCCCGGTCAGCTCGTCCATGGAGGAGCCCCTCCCCGTGATGAAGATCACCGGGATATCGCTCCTGCTGCGGATCTGCCTGCAGGCGGCCAGGCCGTCCCCGCCGGGAAGCTGGATGTCCAGAAGGATCAGATCCGGCGCAAGCCGTTCTGCCTCCTGGGCAAGCTGTCCAAAGTCCTCCGCAAGGAATACCTGGTAGCCCTCCCGTTCCAGGGCATACTGAAGCTCCTCCCTCTGTCCCTCATCGTCCTCCGCCAGGAAGATCCTCCCCGCTGGTCTCTCTAATGTGCTCTCCATTGTCTGTCCCACAAAAACACTCCCCGCTGTCTTCCCTTACGCCTTCTCTGGCTCCGGGTAATCCTCTCCCATTGTGTCCACTGTCACCTTCTTCATCCGCTGTGTCTCCAGGGGCCTGTCGCTGTAGTCAGTGGCCGTCTCGGCGATCTTGTTCACAATGTCCATACCCTCGATGATCTTTCCAAAGGCCGCGTAAGCCCCGTCCAGATGGGGAGAGGTCTTGTGCATGATAAAGAACTGGCTGCCTGCTGAGTCCGGGTGCATGGCCCTTGCCATGGAGAGGACTCCCTCCGTGTGCTTCAGGTCATTGGCGAAGCCGTTCTGGCTGAATTCGCCCTTGATCGTGTAGCCCGGGCCGCCCATGCCTGTCCCGTCCGGACAGCCGCCCTGAATCATAAAGCCGCTGATGACCCGGTGGAAGATAAGGCCGTCGTAGAAGCCCTTGTTCACCAGGGAAATAAAGTTGTTCACTGTGTTGGGCGCGATCTCCGGGTAGAGCTCCGCCTTCATAATGTCTCCGTTTTCCATCTCAAATGTAACGATTGGGTTTGCCATGTTTATTTACCTCATTTCCTATTTTTTTCAGAAACTGTCTTTCCAGGGTATTGTAGCACAGCAGGAAAAATACTGCAATCGGAGCAGTCAACTCACAAACAGGGTTCCTCCTCTCTCAGGCTTTATTTATGTTGATTAAATATAAATTTTTTTAATATTAAAGATACAAATTATGAAATTGACTTTGCTTTCCTCTAATGATACGATTTTTTATAGTAGTAAGTTTACAAAACATTTTGCAATTCAGTTTGGAGGAAGAGCTATGGAGTACAAGACAGCGAAACGTATGGAAAGCCTGCCTTTTTCCGAGATCCGCGCGGTGATGGAGAAAGCCACGAAAATGCAGCAGGCAGGAGAAAATGTCATTCATCTGGAGATCGGACGTCCGGATTTTGACACCCCGGAAAAGATCAAGGAGGCCGCCTATGAAAGCCTGAAGGAGGGACATGTATTTTACACCTCCAACTACGGGATACCGGCCCTGAGAAAAGAGATCGCCAAGTGGGAGACCGAGCATCACGGCGTGCAGTATGAGGCCGATGAGGTTCTGGTGACAGTGGGTGTCGGAGAAGCCACCTACGCTTCCATGGCAGCCTTCCTGGAGGACGGCGATGAAGTCCTTGTCCCCAATCCGGTATGGCTGAACTACATCCACGTTCCCTCCTCCCTGGGAGCTGTCCCTGTGACATACAGCCTGAAGGAGGAGAACAACTACCAGATCGACATGGAGGAGCTGGAGTCCAAGATCACAGACAGGACAAAGATGATCGTCATCGTCAACCCCAGCAACCCCACAGGTGGGGTTCTCTCCAGAGAGACTCTGGAAAAGCTCAGCCAGATCGCCATCAAGAACGACCTTCTTGTCGTGGCGGACGAGATTTACAGCCAGCTCGTATACGATGACACAAAACACGTCAGCATTGCCTCCCTTCCCGGCATGAAGGAGAGAACCATCACACTGGGCGGCTTTTCCAAGGCCTATTCCATGACCGGCTGGCGTCTCGGATACATGTGTGCTCCCAAAGGCATTATCGCCGCCTGCGTCAGAGTACACCAGTACACCATCACCTGCGCTTCCTCCTTTGTACAGGATGCAGCCATCACTGCTCTGCGGGACTGCGCAGACGATGTGGAGGCTATGCGGCAGGAGTATCAGAGACGGAAGGACTACGCAGTGAAAGCCCTCAACGAGATCGACGGCATCAGCTGCAACAATCCCCAGGGCGCGTTCTACATCTTTGTGAATGTCAAGAGCCTGGGCATGCCTTCCATGGAGGTGGCCGAGTACTTCCTGGAGGAGGCCAAGGTGGCCATGGTTCCCGGATCCGCTTTCGGCTCCGAGGGAGAGGGCTATCTGAGACTGTCCTACTCCTGCAGCTACGAGGATCTTCAGGAGGCAATCCGCAGGATTAAGGACGCTGTTGAAAAACTGAAAAAATAAAGCAACAAAAGGAAAGAGGTTAGAAACATGGCAGTAGGATGCAGAATTAAGAGAAACTTTGAGAGACCGGCCAAGGAACTGGTGGAAGCCTTCCGCGGAATTCCGGTAGCCAACATTGACGACCAGTGCGGCAGGATTGCTGCGGTAGACGCAAGCATTTATCCCTTAAATCCCAAGGCTCGCCTTCTGGGAACCGCCTTCACCGTAAACGCTCCGGCAGGAGACAATCTCCTGTTCCACAAGGCACTTGATATGGCTCAGCCGGGGGATGTCATCGTCCTGGCAAACAAGGGCAGCATGAGCCGCTCCTTATGCGGAGAGATCATGAGCAGCTACGCGAAGTCCAGAGGTCTGGCGGGCATCATCATCGATGGATGCGTGCGCGACAGCTACGCTCTCAGCCAGATGGATTTCCCGGTATACGCAAAAGGCGTAACCCCCAACGGGCCATACAAGAACGGTCCCGGAGAAATGAATTTCCCCGTGTCCTTCGCAGGCATCATCATCAATCCCGGCGATATCATCGTCGGTGACTCCGACGGACTGATCGCCATCCGGCCTGAGTTCGCCAAAGAGCTGGCTGAGAAGGCAAAAGCCTACCACGCAGGCGAGGAGAAACAGCTGGAGGGTATCCACACCCGCGGCGAGTGGCCCCGTCCATGGGTTGACGAGACACTGGAAAAGGTTGGCTTTGAGTTTGTAGACTAGTTCACAGACCAGGATATCCATTGAGATACATCCAGATCAAAAGGACCGCTGTGCGGTCCTTTTTTACTGCCTGTCTTTCGTTTTTTCATCCAGGGAGTACAGCACCAGTCCCCCTTTCTTCTCGTAGCCTGTATCCCACATTTCTTCAAAATCCAGCTCCGACGCCTCCCCGTAGGTGGCTGCTGTCACATAAAAACGCCCTCCTCTCTCCTCATAGCCGGTGAGGAGGAACCAGTGCCAGGTAAAGTCCCCGAACTGCTTTCTGTCCCTGTGATAGAGGAGAAGGCAGGGCACCGGCAGCCCCTGGCCGATTTCCCTTCTCACCGCCTCTTTGGCCTCCTCCACGTCCTTCTCCCCGTGGAGGGGCTCCATGACAAGGGCCTTTCCGTCTTCATTTCCCAGATCTCTGAGATAAGCCTGAAATCCCTCTATATAGGTCTCCAGCCGGTCGATTCCTCCTGCTCTTGGCTTCAGGTAGGGCTTCATCTTCATGCTGAAGTCCTTGTAGTCCTGCTTTGTGAGATGGCGCACATCCCCCGGGTAAAGACCTGTCATCCCTCTTCGCAGGGCCAGGTAAATGCAGGTATCGCAGGCTGTGGCCGCCCCGCAGCCGCCGATGTGCATGACAATATTGGTGAACCAGTCCTGGTTCCCGCCGTAGGCCCCCTCGATCTCAAAATAATCCACATGTCTTTCCATAGCCGGTCTTCCCTTCATCTTTTCTATAAAATTCTTTCGAAATTCTTCATAATTTCCTGCTCTTTATCTTTATATCTTTCTCCTATACTGGAGACAACAAAAAGAAACACTGTTTTTCCGAGTTTTGAGGAGGGGATTTTATGAGAGCTGCCATAGGTCGCATGGAAAATATACTGGTCACACACAGGCCCGGACTGTCTTACCAGACGGACTACTCTGTGTCCTCCCTGATCCTCATGTTCTTTACCTTTTCCTTTGCAGGCTGGCTCTGGGAGGTAGGCCTCCACCTGGTGGTGGACGGCATGTTCTTCAACAGGGGCTTCATGACCGGCCCCTGGCTCCCCATCTATGGGACAGGAGGCGTGCTCATCCTCGTGCTTCTGAAAAGATGGCGGAGCCGCCCTCTCCTGTCCTTTGGCCTGATCCTGCTTTTGTGCGGCACGGTGGAGTACTTCGCCGGCCTCTTCCTGGAAACCCTGTTCGGGGTCCGCTGGTGGAACTACAGCGGCATGCTCTTCCAGATACAGGGCCGGGTATGCCTGGAGGGACTGCTCCTCTTCGGTGCGGGAGGCCTCTTCATTATCTACATCGCCGCCCCTGTGCTGGATAGCCGTTTCCAGCGCCTGTCAGAGCTTCAGAAGAACGTGCTCTGCGGCGCCCTTCTTCTCATTTTCCTTCTGGATCTGGCCTGCTCCTTTCTCTCTCCCAACATGGGCTTTGGCATCACTTCACTGTGATCTGTCCCAGGATCTCTCCTATGGGAGCGGATATGGTAAGCTCAGCACCCACCTCCCTGGCCGTGGCGCTCTTGTTGATGACCACCAGATGCCTGCCGTGAAAATAGTCGATAAAGCTGGCCGCCGGGTAGACTACCAGGGATGTACCGCCTATGATGAGGGTGTCCGCCTCGCTGATGGCCTGGATGCTTCTCTGGATTGTCACCGCGTCCAGGCTCTCCTCATAGAGGACCACGTCCGGCTTGATGACGCCTCCGCACTCGCACCTGGGAATGCCAGGAGCCGCCTTTACGTAGGCCGCATCGTAGAACCGGCCGCACTTCTGGCAATAATTTCTGTGAATGCTGCCGTGGAGCTCATACACCTTCCTGCTTCCCGCCTTCTGGTGGAGTCCGTCAATATTCTGGGTGATAACCGCCGTCAGGCGCCCCGCCTCCTCCAGCTGGGCCAGCTTTCTGTGGGCCGGATTGGGCTCCGCGTCCAGACACATCATCTTCTCCTTGTAAAAGTCATAGAACACATCCGGGTGGGCCTTAAAGAAGCTGTGGCTCACCACCTGCTCCGGCGCGTACTTGTAGTGCTGGTGGTAGATGCCGTCCGCGCTCCGGAAGTCCGGTATCCCGCTCTCCGTGGAGACGCCCGCCCCTCCAAAAAAAACAATCCTCTCACTGTCATCTATGATCTCCTGCAGCTTTCTTACTTCCTCCTCGTACATGCGATCACCGCCTCCGCTTAAAACTGAAATAGGTTTAATCCAATCTCCTCGCTGTATTTTCTGTCCACATTCCCCGGAATGACTGTTATGACCATCTCGCAGGTGGCGCTGACCCGCGCCCGGTTCAGATGGCCTCCGAAGACCTGCCCCTTCTCATCGCCTGCGCTCATGTGCAGGTGGGCGTAAAACTCTCCGTCCATAGTGTTGATAGTCCCTGTCAGGGACACGATCTCAAAAGCCCCCTCAAACTCGTTGGCCAGGTATTTCTTCTCGTCTGTTTTGAACACGCCGACTGTAAACTGGCTGATAGCCCCCAGGGCCTGGACGGACGCCAGCTTGATGTCCTCCTTCAGGGCGATCTCCTTCACCTTGTCCAGGATCTCCTCCCCCTTGTCAATTCTTGCGATAATGGTATTTTCAAATCTTCTGTATTCCATGATACTGCCTCCTTTACTTCTTTTAGTGTACCACTTTTCGGCCTAAATGGATAAATCAGATTTTGTTTTGCCGACCTTTTTGCAGTATGCGACCAACAGCTTCCAGCAGCCGCGCCCTGCAAGGCAGAGGAATACACCTACTACAAGCGCTATCACAAATTCTGCAATAGGATTTAATTCCATCATCCCCGTAAATATTCCCATATTTTCCACATATGGCAATCCGAGATGCCAAATGTAATCCACAAGTTTCACAGCCATCAAAACCGGACTTGCAATACCGCAAAGGATAAATACCGGAGCCATGATCGCAAGACACGGAATAACAAACATCCCGGTAAGTCCTACTCCGCTGTAAAACGCGCAGACCATCAGCAGCCTGTTCCAGCTAAACCCGCTTTCTTTGGAAAGCAAATCGCCAAGATATGCTTTTGCGAGATCCTTCGGGCTTCCTAATCTGCTCAATATCTGTTCTGTCGTAAGATTGTCGCCTTCCATTTCCAGGATAGAGCTTTTTATCTCTTTTACAATATCCACTCTCTCAGAAGTTGGAAGCGGCTTTAAGCTTTTATCAACAGTATCCAAGTATTTTTCAAATGTAGTATCCATCATTTTATTCTCCTTTCAGATCTGACATGACATTTAACAAATTTTGCCATTCCTTATTCATTGCCTCCAGATATTCCTGCCCTTCCGCCGTCAAAGAATAGTATTTGCGTGGCGGCAGTCCCTCTGCCGACTCCTGCCATATAGATTGAAGATAGTTTTCTTTCTGCAATCGCCTCAGCAAAGGATATACCGTACTTTCTGTTGAAGAAATGATAGGATATTTGCTTAATTCCTGCAAAATCTCATATCCATAATATACTTTTTTATTCAGCATGAGCAGAATACAGTACTCTAGCGTCCCCCTCACTATCTGCGATTTCCATTTGTCCAAATTCATCCTGTTCACCTCACTACTGTTTCATTTGCATATACATCGTACTACACAGTATATGCATTTTCAATAGTATATTTTCAAAAATAATACCTTTTAAAAAGCAGTACTATTATACTGCTTCCCCGATAAAAAAAGAAGAGTACCTCTCCTGGCACTCTTCCCTCTGTTTTCGTCTCTAAATTTTACTGTCCCGTCTCTCCGCTGTACCCTCTGAAGAACTCCTCCAGTCCCTCCAGGGTCTTCACAAGGACAGGAATTTCGTCCTCGGAGAGCTTACTTATGATGGCCTGGGTCATCTGGCGATGGTAGTCCTCGTGGTGATGGTAGGCCTTGACACCCTTCTCCGTCAGCCTGACATAGACCACACGCCGGTCCTTCTCGCTGCGGCGGCGCTCCACGTAGGCTTTGTTCACAAGGCTGTTCACGGCTGTCGTCAGAGAGCCCACGGTGATATTCAGCTTCCTGGCAATGGAGGACATGTTGTTCCCCTCTCCCAGGCCGATGGCCTCTATGACGTGCATATCATTGTTTGTCAGATCCTTGAAATCCTCTGTGATAATGGCCTTCTCCTCCAGCTCCCATAACTCGTGGAACAGACCTACGAGAATATCGTTAATGGCCCTGTATGCATCTTCCATGAACATTTTCCTTTCTATGATCCTATAAAAAGTGACTGGATCACTTCTCTGACTGTCTCAATCCTGTCCGCCTTCCAGGCACCTGCCCCGCAGAAGAGAAGGGCGTTCTCCACATCTCCCTTTGCCGCACTGACAAGGGCGTCTGTAATGCAGTAGGGAATTTCGGCGGGATTGCAGGTGTGGAGGCATCTGTGACAGGGGCTGTGGGGAATTTTCTCTCCGCCCATGACCCGCTCCATAAACCGGTTCCGGATGGCCCTCCCCGGCATGCCCACCGGGCTTTTTACAATCACAATGTCCTCTTTTCCCGCCCGGATGTAGGCTTCCTTGTACCGGATGTCCGCATCGCACTCCTCTGTGGTGACAAACCGGCTGGCCACCTGAATGGCGTCCGCCCCCAGATCGAAGGCTTTGCGGGCCCTCTCCCGGTTGTCAATGCCGCCGGCCAGGGCCACCGGGATCCTTGTCTCATACTTTTCCTCAAAGGAGAGAACCGTCTTAAAGATGGCCCGTATCTCCTCCTCGTAGGCAGGGGAAATCTCCTCCGATGCCGCCTGGCCCGGCTCCACAAACTGATCCAACTGCTCCCTGGTAAAGCCCAGATGTCCTCCCGCGAGAGGCCCCTCCACCACGAGAAGATCGGGCATCCTCTTGTACTTTTTATCCCAGTACCGGAGAACCACACGGGCCGCCTTCTCCGTGGAGACAATGGGAGCCAGAGCAGGCTCTGTCTCTCTTCCCGCCTCCCTGGCCGCCTCGGCCGCTGCCTTTGGCAGGTCCATGGGAAGCCCGGCTCCGGAGATGATGATGTCCGCTCCCGCCGCCACGGTAGCTTTCACGTACTCCTCATAGCACCGGCTGGCCACCATGATGTTAAAGCCGATTACTCCTTCAGGCGCAATGGCCCGGGCCCTGTCAAGCTCCTTTTTCACGGCCCGCAGGTTGGCTCCCAGGGAGTCCCTGTCAAAATCCGGCTCCCGGAAGCCAATCTGAGCGGTGGAGATAATGCCCACGCCGCCCTCTCTGGCCACTGCGCCAGCCAGGCCGCCCAGGCTGATCCCCACTCCCATGCCGCCCTGTATCAGTGGCAGCCTGGCTTCTCTCTCGCCCAGTTTCAATGGTTTTATTTCCATACAGCACTCCTACATCCGGCGGAAACGCTCATACCGCCTCTGGGTCAGCTCCTCGGCTGACATGCTTTCATATTTCTCCAGGAACTCATCTATGCTCTCTGAAATCCGGTTTGTCACTTCCTCCAGATTCAGCACAGTGTAGTGGGACGGCTCGGGGAACACCTTCTCCACGATGCCCGCCCTGTAGAGGTCATGGGCTGTCAGCTTCATGACACCTGCCGCCTCCTTCGCCTTCGTGCTGTCCTTCCAGAGGATACTGGCAAAGCCCTCCGGCGAGAGGATGGAGTAGATGGAATTCTCCAGCATCCACACCTCGTCCGCCGTTGCCATAGCCAGGGCGCCGCCGCTGCCGCCCTCCCCGATAATGATGGAGAGCACCGGCACCCGCAGGCCGGACATTTCATAGATGTTTCTGGCAATGGCCTCGCCCTGCCCTCTCTCCTCGGCCTCCAGGCCGCAGAAGGCTCCCGGCGTGTCCACAAAGCAGATGACCGGCCGGCCGAACTTCTCCGCCTGCTTCATAAGACGGAGAGCCTTGCGGTATCCGTCCGGCGAGGGCATACCGAAGTTGCGCTCTATATTCTCCTTTGTGGTCGTTCCCTTGGCCTGCGCAATGACTGTCACAGGCTGACCGTGAAACCTGGCTATGCCTCCGATAATGGCCTTGTCATCCGCAAAATATCTATCCCCGTGGAACTCCATAAAGTCTGTAAACAGAGTCTGGATATAATCAGAGCCAACCGGGCGGTCCTTCATGCGGGAGATCTGGACTCTGTCCCATGCGGAAAGTTCGTCCTCCTCTTCCCCTGCCGCTGTCTCCGCCTCAGGCCGCTCAGGCTGCATGTCTCTCTTTTCTCTCCTGGGGGCGCCTGTCTTCTGATGCATCTGAAGAATTTCGGAGAGGACTGTCTTCATCTCCTCCCTCTCCACGATGCGGTCAATGAAGCCGTGCTCCAGCAGGAACTCGGATCTCTGGAAGCCCTTTGGCAGCTTCTGGCCGATGGTCTGCTCGATGACTCTGGGGCCGGCAAAGCCGATGAGGGCCTTGGGCTCCGCCAGGATCACGTCTCCCAGCATGGCAAAGCTGGCCGTCACGCCCCCGGTGGTAGGATCTGTCAGAACAGAAATGTAGAGAAGTCCCGCGTCGCTGTGGCGCTTGATGGCTGCAGAGGTCTTGGCCATCTGCATGAGGGAGGTGATGCCCTCCTGCATCCTGGCTCCTCCGGAACAGGCAAAGAGGATGACCGGAAGGCGCTCCTTTGTAGCCCGCTCCACAGCCCTTGCGATCTTCTCGCCCACGGCCTCCCCCATACTTGACATGAGGAAACGCCCGTCGCAGACGCCGATCACAGTCTCCAGGCCATTGATCTCGGCCTTTCCTGTCACAATCGCCTCTTTCAGCTTCGTCTTCTCCTGCACAGCCGCCAGCTTCTCCGGATAGCCCTTATAGTCCATGGGGTTGGCGCCCACAAGATCCTTGTCCCACTCCTCAAAGGTCCCGTCGTCGGCGATCATCTCAATACGCCGGTAGGCGTGCACGCGGAAATAGCCGCCGCACTTGGGACAGATATAATAGCCGCGCTTCACATCCTCGGCGATGATGGCGCTGCCGCACTTGTTACACTTGCGCAGCAGTCCCTCCGGCACCTCAGGCCGCCTCTCCCGCAGGGAGATGTAGCCCTTTCTGGCAGAGCCGGATCTGGTCTTTTTAAACATGTTTTCTAACTTCATTTTTACGCTTCTTTCCGGGCTTTCTCAAGCTCTTCGATGAATTCGATGTCTATGTTTCCGGCGATGTAGTCCGGGTTGTTCAGTATCTCGTACTGGTAGTCCACGTTGGTGTCAATCCCCTCGATGATGACCTCGCCGAGGGCGCTCCTCATCTTGCGGATGGCCTCGTCCCTGTTCTTGGCCCACACGATCAGCTTGGCGATCATGGAGTCATAGTAGGGGGGAATGGTGTACCCGCTGTAGATGGCGGAGTCGATGCGGATGCCCTTGCCTCCCGGCAGGTACATGTCCGTGATGGTACCCGGGGAGGGGCGGAAGCCCTTTTCCGGGTTCTCTGCGTTGATCCTGCACTCGATGGCGTGGCCGCTGAGCTTCACATCCTCTTGCCTGTAGGAGAGCTCTCTTCCGGAGGCGATGCGGATCTGCTCCTTGATGAGGTCGATCCCTGTCACCCACTCGGTCACCGGGTGCTCCACCTGGATCCGGGTGTTCATCTCCATGAAATAGAAATTGCCGTTCTTCTCAAGGAGGAACTCGATGGTGCCGGCATTGACATAGCCCGCCGCCTTGGCTGCCCTGACAGCGGCCTCCCCCATCTTCTGCCTCAGCTCATCGGAGATGGCGTCGCAGGGGGACTCCTCGATCATCTTCTGGTGATTTCTCTGGATGGAGCAGTCCCTCTCTCCCAAGTGGATGACGTGTCCGTAATTGTCCGCCAGGATCTGGAACTCGATGTGTCGGGGATGCTGTACAAAATGCTCGATGTACATGGTGTCGTCCCCAAAGGCCATCTGAGTCTCCTTCTGGGCTGTCTGGAAGCTGCTCTCAAACTCCTCCGGCGTATTCGCCACGCGCATACCCTTTCCGCCGCCTCCCAGAGCCGCCTTCACGATAACCGGATAGCCGATCTCGTCTGCGATCCTGGCGCCCTCCTTCGCATCGTACACCGGCTCCTTGCTGCCCGGTATCACGGGGACACCGGCGGCCATCATGGTGTTTCTCGCCTCCTGCTTGTTTCCCAGGCGGGCGATGACGTCTGACCCGGGCCCGATAAAGGTGATGTTGCACTGCTCGCACAGCTCCGCGAACCGGCTGTTCTCAGAGAGGAAGCCAAATCCCGGATGGATGGCATCAGCGCCGGAAATGATGGTGGCGCTGATGATCCGGTCCATACTCAGATAGCTCTCCGTGGAGGGCGCAGGCCCGATACAGATTGCCTCATCCGCAAGCTGTGTGTGGAGGGCCTCCCTGTCGGCCTCCGAGTAGACGGCCACTGTCTCAATGCCCATCTCCCGGCAGGCCCGGATAATGCGGACCGCGATCTCGCCCCGGTTGGCGATCAGTACTTTCTTAATCATCTGGCTCATTTCTATCTATTCCTCCCGTCCGGTCTAGCCTACCATAAAGGTCAGCTCCGCGCTGACTACCACCTTGCCGTCCACACTGGCAACTGCCTCACCAATTCCCATAGGCCCCTTGGCCTTGATGATCCTTGTCTCCAGCTTTACCTTGTCTCCCGGCACGATCTTCCCTTTAAATTTACATTTGTTGATGCCTCCGAAGTAGGCGATCTTTCCTTTGTTTTCCTCCTTGCTCAGGATAGCCACAGCCCCTACCTGGGCCAGTGCCTCCACAGTGAGCACACCGGGCATCACCGGTTCCTGGGGAAAATGTCCCTTGAAGAAATCCTCTCTGTATGTAACGCATTTATAGCCAACCGCAAACTGTCCCGGCTCATAGTCCTCGATGTAGTCCACAAGGAGGAAGGGATGGCGGTGGGGAATGATCTCTTTGATCTGATTGATATCCAAATGGTTCATGCTCTTTGTCTCCTTCCTATGAAAGGCGGAACAGAGGCTGTCCGTACTCTACGGCCTGGCCGTTTTCCACGTAGATCTCCTCCACTGTCCCGTCAAAGTCGCTCTCGATCTCATTCATCAGCTTCATGGCCTCCACAATGGCCATAACCTGCCCCTTCTTCACCGTGTCTCCCACAGACACATAGGGATCCGCGTCCTCAGCAGGAGCCGCATAGAAGGTTCCCACCAGGGGGCTCTTGACGATCTTGCCAGAGGGCTCTGTGGCCGTCTCCTCCGATACCGCCTGTGCCGGCGCAGACCCGGGAGCTGCCGCCGAAGCCGCTGCAGGGGCCGCTACCTGGACGGCCGGAGCTGTCACGGCGCCCGCCGCGAAGGCCGCGGGGCTGTCCGCTGTCTGCACAGCTGTGACGATGGTCTCTTTTTCCTTTGTGAGATGGAGCTTGACGCCCTTCTCCTCATATTTCAGCCCGGTCAGCTCTGAGTCAGAGACTGCCTGGATCAGTTTTAACAGGTTCTCAAATTCCATGATCTCGCACCTCTTTTTATTCTTCGTATTTCTTGATCAGCAGTGTCGCGTTGTGCCCGCCAAATCCGAGGGAGTTGGTCATGGCGTAGTGGATCTCCTTCTCCACCGGCGCTCCCACCGCATAGTTCAGGTCGCAGTCCTTGTCCGTCTCCACGGTTCCCATGGTCTGGTGGATAAAGCCTTCCTCCACGGATTTCACCAGGGTGATGAACTCCACGCCGCCGGCTGCCCCCAGAAGGTGGCCGATCATGGATTTTGTGGAGTTGATGACCACGTCCTTGGCCGCGTCGCCAAAGGCCTTCTTGATAGCCCTTGTCTCAAAGAGGTCATTGTGATGAGTGCTGGTGCCGTGGGCATTGATGTACTCTACCTGTGAAGGTGCAACCTCCGCCTCCTCCATGGCAAGCTCCATGGCCTTGGCTGCTCCTGCCCCGTCCTCTGCCGGGGATGTGATGTGGTAGGCGTCGCCTGTGGCGCCGTATCCCACAACCTCCGCGTAGATCTTCGCTCCTCTGGCCTTCGCGTGCTCCAGCTCCTCCAGAACAACCACGCCGGCTCCCTCGCCCATGACAAATCCGTCTCTGTCCTTGTCAAAGGGGCGGGACGCTGTGGCCGGGTCCGGGTTGGTAGAGAGGGCGGTGAGGGCGGTAAATCCGGCCACGCCTGTGGCGCAGATGGCGCTCTCTGTTCCCCCTGCCAGCATAATATCCGCATCACCATACTGAATAGCCCGGAAGGCGTCTCCGATACAGTGGGTTCCCGTTGCGCAGGCTGTCACCACGTTGGTGCACTTGCCCCGGAAGCCCAGCTGGATAGACACATTTCCGGCTGCCATGTTTGAGATCATGAGGGGCACCATCAGGGGATTGACCTTGTTAGGGCCCTTTGTCTTGATCTTCTCGTAGCTGGACTCCACCTGCTGCAGGCTTCCGATCCCGGAGCCGATGATGACGCCGGCGCGGAAGGAGTCCTCCTTCTCAATGTCAAGCCCCGCGTCGTCGTAGGCCTCTTTTGCGGCTGCCACAGCATACTGGGAGAAGGCCTCCATTCTCCTGGCCGCCTTGAAATCCATCCTGTCCTTTGCCACAAAGTCCTTCACCTCTGCGGCCAGCTTGACCTTATAGTCTGTCGTGTCAAACTTGGTGATGGGCGCGATGCCCACCTTTCCCGCCTTTACTCCTGCCCAGAACTCGGGGGCTGTATTTCCCAGGGGAGTCACCGCTCCAAGTCCTGTCACAACTACTCTTCTCTTCATCATATCGCCATTCCTCCGTCTACCTGGATCACCTGTCCTGTAATATAGCCTGCGTCGTCAGAAGCCAGAAAAGCCGCCGTCTTCGCGATGTCCTCCGGCTTTCCGAATCTTCCGAGAGGGATCTGGGCCACAGACGCCTCCTTCACTGCATCAGAGAGAACCGCCGTCATCTCTGTCTCAATAAATCCGGGAGCAATGGCGTTCACCGTGATGCCCCTGGATGCCAGCTCTCTTGCCACCGCCTTGGTCAGGCCGATGACACCGGCCTTGGAGGAGGCATAATTGGCCTGTCCCGCGTTGCCGGCAATGCCCACGACAGAGGACATGTTGATGATGCGCCCGCTCCTCTGCTTCAGCATCTGTCTGGACGCGAAGCGGATGGTATTGAAGGTTCCCTTCAGGTTTGTCTCGATGACTTTATCAAAATCCTCCTCAGACATCTTCATCAGAAGTCCGTCCCTTGTAATGCCCGCATTGTTGACAAGGATATCCAGTCTTCCGTAGGTCTTGATGACGTCCTGGATGAACTCCTGGCACTTCTCAAAATCAGACACATTGCACTGGTACACCTCAGCCTTTCCGCCGGCCGCCTCGATCTCCTTCTTTACTTCCTCCGCTCGGTCCTTTGAACCGTTGTAGTTGACTACCACGAAAGCTCCCCGGGATGCCAGCTCCAGAGCGATGGCTCTTCCGATGCCCCGGGATGCCCCTGTTACTACTGCAATCTTTCCATCTAACATTTTCTCGTACAGGGCGGATCACGCCCCTGCCTCCTTCTTGCTCTTCAACTTTACTTCAGGCTCTCTGCCACTTTCTCCACGTCAGCCCATGTGCCCACATTGTAGACGGTCACATCCCGGCTGATCTTTCTCATAAATCCGGCCAGAGTCCTGCCCGGACCGATCTCCACAAAGGTATCCACCCCTGCCGCGATCAGGTTCTCCATGCTCTGCTGCCAGCGCACGGAGGAGCTGACCTGGCGGGCCAGCAGCTCTTTTGTCTGGCTGATGTCCGTCACCTCCTGGGCCGTCACGTTTGTCACGTAGGGCACCTTCAGGGGAGACAGCTCTACGCCCTGCAGCACCTCTGCCAGCTCTTCGCCTGCCTTCCCAAGCATGGGTGAGTGGAAGGGACCGCTGACGTTCAGCATGACAGTCCTTTTCGCTCCGGCTTCCTTCAGCTTCTCTGCCGCAGCCTCCACCGCCTTTGTCTCTCCGGTGATGACAATCTGCCCCGGACAGTTGTAGTTGGCAATGGATACGCCCTCCATGGTATCTGTCACCTTCTCAATCTCTTCACCTGTCATGCCCATGATGGCACACATGGCCCCCTCCCCTGCAGGAACTGTGTTCTGCATGAGGAGGCCTCTCTTTCTCACAAGGCGGATGGCGTCCTCATCCTTCATACCGCCGGCCGCCGCGATGGCGCAGTACTCGCCAAGGCTTAAGCCCGCTGTCACATCCGGATGGATGCCGGCCTCCTCCACGACCTTTGTCATAGCCAGGCAGGTAGTCACAAGGGCTGCCTGCGTGTACTCTGTCAGGTCCAATTTATCGTTTTCATGAAAGCACAAATCCTTCATGTCAATGTCCATGTTATCCTTCAGCACCTCCGCGGCCATGTCATACACAGCCTTTGCCGAAGCGCTGTTCTCGTAGAAATCCTGGCCCATGCCGCATTTCTGCGCGCCCTGTCCCGGATAAATAAATGCTATCTTACTCATAAAAGCCCGCTCCTTTGATCAGTGCATCTGTCTCGCTCACCAGCTTGTCGATGAGCTGTTTGCAGGACATTCTCTCCTTCACCATGCCGGCGATCTGTCCTGCCATAACGCTTCCGTTCTTCACATCGCCCTCCACAACGGCCTTGCGAAGTCCGCCCAGCGTCAGGAGCTCCAGCTCCTCAAAGCTTGCGCCCTTGTTCTCCAGCTCCAGATATTTCTTTGTCATGTCGTTCCTAAGAGCGCGCACCGGATGTCCTGTAGTGCGGCCTGTGACGCGGGAGTCGATATCCTTTGCCTTGATGATGCGCTCCTTGTAATTCTCATGTACCTGGGACTCGTCTGTGACAACAAAGTGTGTGCCCAGCTGCACGCCCCGTGCTCCCAGCATGAACGCCGCGGCAATGCCTCTTCCGTCAGCGATGCCGCCTGCGGCGATGACGGGAATATTCACCGCGTCCACCACCTGGGGAACAAGCACCATAGTGGTGTTCTCACCGATGTGTCCGCCGGCCTCTGTTCCCTCGGCCACGACCGCGTCAGCGCCGCAGCGCTCCATGCGCTTTGCGAGAGCCACGGAAGCGACCACCGGGATAACCTTCACACCGGCTTCCTTCCACATCTTCATGTATTTTTCCGGGCTTCCGGCTCCGGTGGTGACCACCTTCACGCCTTCCTCCACGATGACCTTAGCGACGTCGTCCGCGTGGGGACTCATAAGCATGATATTGACGCCGAAAGGCTTGTCTGTCAGTTTCTTTGCTTCTCTGATCTGTTCGCGCACCCAGTCTGCCGGAGCGCTTGCTGCTCCTATCAGCCCAAGCCCACCGGCATTTGATACGCCGGCTGCCAAGTGATATTCAGCGACCCAGGCCATACCGCCCTGGATAATCGGATATTCAATTCCCAGTAATTCCGTTACTTCTGTTTTCATATTGACAACCTCTTTTTTCTTTTTTATTTCGCTTATTTCTCTCTATTTGTGGGACTCAATGTAAGAGATTACATCGCCGACTGTAGCGATCTGCTCCAGATCCTCTGTGGGGATCTCCACGTCGTACTCTTCCTCCAGAGCCATAACAAGCTCAAACAGGTCCAGAGAGTCCGCTCCAAGGTCCTCTTTAAAGGAAGTCTCCTCTGTGATTGTCTCTGCGTCCACTCCTAATGAATCTGCTACCATTTCTTTGATCTTTTCCAGCATTGTCTTGTTCTCCTTTTCTTTTACCTTTTCGTTTTGATTTTATCTATGCCATCGCCGCCTCCGGGCAGCGCTGCACACTTATTTATTCCAGTCCATGACTGCCGCGCCCCAGGAGAGGCCGGCTCCAAATCCGGCGATCACGATCCTCTGTCCCGCCTTCAGCCGTCCCTCCCGGTTCAGCTCATCCAGCAGGATGGGGATGCTGGCGGAGGAGGTGTTGCCGTACTCCTGCAGGTTCATGGGGAACTTCTCTATGGGCTCCTCCATCCTCTTTGCCACCGACTCCACGATCCTCTTGTTGGCCTGGTGGAGCACATACAGGTCTACATCCTGCTTTGTGAGCCCGTTTTTCTCAAGCACCTTATCTATAACCTCCGGTACCTTCTTCACAGCGAACTTGAACACGCCCCGGCCGTCCATCTGCATGAGCGTCTCCTCCTCGGGGATGCTCTCCCAGTTTTTATTATAGCGGCTTGTACAGGTGAGGGCCTCGCCCTTGCTCCCCGCGGAGTGAGTCACTGGATAGTAGAATGTTCCTTCTCCGGCCTTCACCACTGCGGCTCCGGCCCCGTCGCCGAAGAGGATGCAGGTTCCTCTGTCCTTCCAGTTTGTCAGATTGGACAGACTCTCGCTCCCTATGACAAGGATAGTCTTGTACATGCCGGACGCCAGGTAGGCCAGGGCCGCGCTGTAACCAAACACAAATCCCGTGCAGGCGGCGCTCATATCATAGCAGGTGGCGTTCACCGCGCCGATCTCTCTTTGCACCTCACAGGCGGCGCAGGGGAGGATCACATTGGAGGAAATGGTGGACACAAGGATCAGGTCCACCTCCTCGGGAGCTGTGCCGCTGTCCTCAAGAGCCTTTCTGGCCGCGTCCGCCGCCATGGACACCGTAGTCTCATCAGTGATGATGTGGCGTCTCACCACGCCTGTCCTCTCCCGTATCCACTCGTCGCTGGTCTCCACAAGCTGCGCAATATCATTGTTATCCATCGTATGTACAGGAACACTGGAGCCTGTACCACATATCACTCCGGTCATGTCTTTGCTTCCTCGTTTCTTCTATTATTTCGATGCTTCAAATATTTTTAGTCTGAAATATTTTGACTTTCAAAGTATATAGCAGTACTCGTCTTCTGTCAAGAGCTTTGACCAAACAATCCTGCTCTGTTTTTCGACATGTCTGCTCCAGTTCGCCTTCTGTCCGCCCTGCGGCAGGCCTACTCTTTCCGCGCCCTCACCAGCAGCATCATAGGGCGGCGCATCTCGTCCCTCATGCCCGGCAGCTCCAGCACAGCGGGATCCGGGCAGGCCTCCTCCACCGCTGTCAGGACAAACCCGCAGGCCAGCAGTCCGCCCAGTATCTGGGTCAGGGTGTGGTGCTGCTTCACCACCTCCTCCCCGAGAAAGACCGTCCTCCTCTCCCCCGGATAGAAGTAGTCGTCCACCGGCCAGTACAGGGCCCGGCCCTCCCCATCCCGGATCCACTCCTCCCTCACGCTCCCGGTAAACGCAGGATGCTCTATATTGATCAGGAAGTCTCCTCCGCTCCTCAGGGTCCGGTACACCTTCCTGTATATGCTCTCCAGATCCGCAATATAGTGGAGCACCAGGTTGGACACCACCAGGTCAAACGCCTCCTTTGGGTATTCGTACTCCTCCAGAGCGCAGACCTGATAGCTGATCCTCTCATCCGGGTTCCGCTTCCTGGCCTCTCCTATCATGCGGCTGCTCTGGTCGATGGCCGTCACAGACGCGGCCCCCTTCTCCGCCGCATAGGCGCTGTGCCAGCCGTAGCCGCAGCCCAGATCCAGCACGGCCTTTCCTCGTATCTCCGGGAAAAGTCTTTTCAGCTGGTGCCACTCCCCGGCTCCCTCCAGCCCCTTCCGGCTCCTGTCCATCTGCCTGTAGGCCCGGAAAAATGCCGGGTCATCGTATATATTTCCCATACTGCTCTCCTCCTCTGCCCGAGTCTTTGATAACTGAGGCTATTATACTTGAAAAAAAGCAGAAAAAATAGTATAAATATATGGTCTGATAAATAAGGAAATAATAAAAATCTCTGCTGGGCCTCTCTGCTCTGCCGCAGGAAGGCGCAGCATATAGGAAAGGATTTACAGTCAAATGAACAAGAAAGAAAACAGTAAGATGTCACCCGTTCAGTTTGTATTCCGCATCGTCCAGGGTGCCCTGATCGGCCTGGGAGCTGTTCTCCCCGGCATCTCCGGAGGCGTGCTGGGTGTCATCTTCGGCATCTACAAGCCCATCATGGAGCTTTTATCCCACCCCTTTAAAAATTTCAGGACCCATGTGCCCAAGCTGATCCCCGTCTTCATCGGCGGCATCATCGGCTTCCTGGGAGTGGCCAACATCCTGGCCTACTTCCTCAACAAGTACCCGGATCCCTCCGTGTGTCTCTTCATCGGCCTCATCGGCGGCATGCTCCCCTCCCTCTTCCGGGAGGCAGGAGAGCAGGGGCGCACAAAGGGCTCCTGGATCTCCCTCGTAGTGTGCATGTGCGTGATCTTCGCCCTGCTCATCGGCCTGGACATGACCTCCTACGAGGTGGCTCCCAGCTTTGGATGGTATCTGTTCTGCGGCTTCTGCCTGGCTCTGAGCGTCATCGCTCCCGGCATGAGCTTTTCCACCCTGCTGATGCCCCTTGGCCTGTACACGCCCTTTGTGGAGGGCATTGGCCACTTTGACATGGCCATCCTCATCCCCGGCGGCATCGGGGCTCTGGTGACAGTCATCCTGCTGGCCAAGGCCATCAACGCCCTCTTTGACAATTACTACTCCATCGCCTTCCACGGCATTGTGGGCATTGTCATCGCGGCCACAGTCATGATCATCCCTGTCTCCAGCTTCCTGTCAGCCGGCTCCGCCATTGCCAACATCATCTGCATTGTAGTGGGCGTGGTCATCGCGCTGGCCCTGGATAAGTTCAACAGCGGCGTGAAGGTGGAGTAACAGGACAAACCAGCAAGGGAAGTTCTTTCAGACCCAGACCTGCCAAAAAAGCGGACTGCCTGTTCCATGTCCCGGAACAGCAGCCCGCTTTTACACTTTTATTGGATCTACTCCGTCTGTATGATCCGCTCAGCGATCTCCACGCCCGTGATGCTGGTAGCCACGCCGCCCGCTCCGGTCTCCCGAAGGCTCACGTCCATCTTGTCGCCCACTTCCCGCATGGCGTCGATGACCTGATCCACCGGGATGCGGCTCGTGATGCCCGCCAGGGCCATGTCCGCCGCCGCCAGGGCATTGACAGCGCCGCCCACATTTCTCTTGACACAGGGCACCTCCACAAGGCCAGCCACCGGGTCGCACACAAGGCCCATCAGGTTCTTGAGTGCCATGGCAGCTGCATGTCCCATAGTCTCGGCATCCGCCCCCTTCACGTGGCAGATGGCAGCCGCCGCCATCGCGGATCCGGATCCGATCTCAGCCTGACAGCCGCCCGCCGCCCCGGCCAGGAAGGCACGGTTGGCGATGACCTGTCCCACACCGGCAGCCACGTACATAGCCTCCACCATAGTCTCCTCCGGCACCTCGTGCTCCTTAAAATAGGGGATGAGCACAGCCGGGAGAACGCCGCAGGCCCCCGCTGTGGGAGCTGCGATGATACGCTTCATGCAGGCGTTGTTGCAGCCCATCTTCAGAGCCACTGTCATGACCTTGGCCATGAAATCTCCGCACAGGGTGTCTCCCTTTTTCTGATACTCCTCCATGAGGCCGCCCTCTTTCCCCACAAGGCCGCTCCTGGAGATCCGGTCCGGCTCATAGGTGTCCACGTTCTCACACATGATCCGCCACATGCGGGTCATCTCCTTCCAGGAGCTCTCCTCAGACACATTTCTCTCGCTGCAGTCCTCAATCTGGACTGCCTTCCAGAACTCAATTCCCTCTTTTTTACATCTCTCTTTGATTGCTTCTATTGATCCATATGACATAGCTTCGCGCCCCTCCTATTCATCCTCTGCTCCGCTCACATTGAGGAACGTCACCTTGATAATACCGTCCAGATTTTCCAGCCAGGAAATCGCGCTGTCCGGAATAATCTGATCCGTCTCAATGACCATGACAGCATATCCGCCTCTCTTGTCCCTGAAAAGCTGCATAGTGGCGATATTGATGTTCTTCTGGCTTAAAATGTTGGCCACCTGGGCCACATGTCCCGGCTGATCCTGGTTGTGCACGATCAGCGTGTTGCTCTCCGCGTTAAAATTCACTTCGATCCCGTCCAGCTTGCTCACCACGATGCGGCCGCCGCCGATGGAACAGGCCTGGATGTCCAGGCTGTCCGCTCCGTCCGCCTCAAGGATCATCTGCACTGTGTTTGGATGCGCGCCACGGATCTCCTTCTTCTGGATCGTGAAGTCAAGTCCTTCCTCCTTCGCGATCCGGAAGCTGTCCGGAATTCTCATGTCGTCCGGCTTCATCCCCAGAAGCCCGGCCACGATGGCCCGGTCAGTGCCGTGCCCTTCCCCGGTAGCCGCAAAGGAGCCGTGGAGATAGATGGTGGCTTTCTGCGGCTGCCTCCCCAGAAGCTGCCTGCCGATCAGACCGATCCGGTCCGCGCCTGCCGTATGGGAACTGGATGGCCCCACCATGACGGGACCCAAAATGTCAAAAATACTTGCCATACTGCTATACCTTTCCTTTCTTTTTTCTCTCAGCAAAGCACGTCTACATGTCTGGCACTATTATACCATACCCCATCATTCGGCGCTCTAGAAAAATTTTTTATTTTTTCCAAAAAAATGTTTGCAATTTGCTTCGGTATGTGATATTATACTTTTTGTCGAGCGGAGATGGCGGAATGGCAGACGCGCTAGATTCAGGTTCTAGTGGGAGCAATCCTGTGAGGGTTCAAGTCCCTTTCTCCGCATAGTAATAGGAAGCCTTGAGAGATCAAGACTTCCTATTTTTTATTGCTTAAGACTTGTAAAATTTGTTTCCCTTTTTCCTCTCTTTCCCTGCAAAGCATCTATAAACTCTGGTACCGTTTCTCCAATTCATCAAAGACTTCGGCAAAGTCCCTTCCCTTTCCCGCTCTAACATCTTCCAGGCTGATTAAAACCATCTGCCGAACAGTCCTCTGATTTTCTTCCAATTCTTTTTCGTAGGCTAATACTTCTGCTGATATCATAATGATATCTCCCTCCACAAAAATTGATTGCTTACCCTTTTGATTACTTTACGCTCCTTTGACCTGCCTGTTCAAAATCCACGAAATGCCTGCTGCTGTTCTCTGGTCAGCATTTTTAAAATGATTGCCCGGATTGAGCTGAAAGAACGTATCAATACCGTGGCCTGCATAGAAACTCCGGATTCTTTCGGTATTTTCCTGTACTGTTTTCAGACAGGGGTTTCTTGTCCTTCTCTCCAGATCCCCGAGGGAAAAGTAAACGCAGTCCGGAATCCTTTTCATCTCATGAGAAGTGATATAATCCATAAGGCCCGGAAACCAGAGTGAGCCGGACACGCTTGCGATCCTCGAAAAAAGGTCTGTCCGGTACAGAGAATACACTGTAAACAGCCCGGCCAGAGAATAACCTGCCAACCCTCTCCACGAGACGCCATCCGCCATCTTTTCTGCCCGCGGCATGATTTCTTCCCTTAAAAGCTGCAGATAGTCGTCGGCTCCTCCGATACAGGGAGTGCTTTTCTTCGAGAGCGGTGGGATATCCCACGGGGCCATATCGTGTTCCCACTTCAGACCGCTCACGGCGACAAGGGTAAAAGCGGGATTGTCCATGTTTTCCAGCGCCCGGTATACATTATCACCTTCTCCCTCAAAAGTATTTATATACACAATAGGGCTGTCAGGTTCGGGGCTTGGGTAGACATCTATCCTTTTATCCGCTGTATTGAATTCGTATTTGTCAATCTGCTCTCTTTCCACTTCTGTGTCACATCCCATCGATTATTCCTGATATGTAAATTATACTATGTCGATAGATAAAAACAAAATAGATATCTTTATGATAACAAAAAGCTTCGGCCCAGATTGATCTTGCCAAAGCTTTTCCTTTTTTCGCGGTTTCTATATTCTCTCCTCCGTCTGGGCGTCAAACAAATGGATCTTCTCCGGACGGAAGTTAAAGTGTACCCGGTCGCCCTTGCGGATGGGCGTGTCGGCCTCCACTCTGACCGCCACGTTCCCGCCGTCGTGGTCAAAATACAGGTAGGTCTCCGCCCCCAGCATCTCGTACACGCGGACGCGGCTCTCGATGCCCGTGTCAGCGATCAGCATATCCTCCGGCCGCACACCGATGATGATGTCTTTGCCCAGCTCGCTCTTTTGCTTCACTCTGTCCGCCAGCTCCGCAGGCAGCTCGATCTGCATGCCCGCCGTGCTGACGTAGACCTTCTCATAGCGCATCTGGCATCTTCCCCTAAAAAAGTTCATGGGCGGCATGCCTATAAACCCTGCCACGAACACATTGGCCGGCTGGCTGTAGAGCACCTCCGGGGAGGCAATCTGCTGGATTTCCCCGGCCTTCATGACCACGATCTTCGTGCCCAGAGTCATGGCTTCTGTCTGGTCGTGGGTCACGTAGATAAATGTGCTGTCCAGCTCTCTGTACAGCCTCTGTATCTCCCTCCTCATCTGGGTCCTGAGCTTGGCATCCAGGTTGGATAAAGGCTCATCCATCAGGAAGGCTTTAGGCTGGCGCACAATGGCCCGGCCCATGGCCACCCTCTGCTTCTGCCCTCCGGAGAGCTCTGCCGGACGCCTGTCCAGCACCTGCTCCAGTCCCAGTATCTTGGCCACTTCTTCCACCTTCTGCCTTCGCTCTTTCTTCGACACATGCTTCAGCCTCAGACTGTAGGCCATGTTCTCCGCCACGGTCATGTGGGGATAGAGCGCATAATTCTGGAAGACCATGGCTATATCACGGTCACAGGACTGCACATCGTTCATGGTCTTTCCGTCTATCACAAGTGTGCCGTCGGAAATCTTCTCCAGACCTGCGATCATGCGCAGTGTTGTGGATTTCCCACACCCGGAAGGTCCCACGAACACCACAAAGTCCCTGTCGTGGATATCCAGGGTAAAATTCTTTACCGCGGTAACTCCATCTTCAAATTTTTTATATACATGGTTTAACTGAATTTCAGCCACAGTTATTCCTCCTTGTCCGTGTCTGATATACTTTCTTTTCTGCCGCTTTTCAGGACATCCGCTCAAGGAGCCCCGGCAGCTCCTTAACAGAGTCCAGGATATAGTCTGCCTCTCCCCGGAAATCCTCCTCGCTGCTGACGCCGCTCAAGACGCCTATGGCGATGCCGCCGTTGTTCCTTGCGAAGGCCACGTCATTGTAGGTGTCCCCCACCACAGCGATCTCCTCCGGCTTCAGGTTGAATTTATGCTGGAACTCCAGGAACATGTCCGCCTCCGGCTTGGGTCTTTTTACGCCGTCATCGGCTCCCACGTAGTCAAACTCCTGGTAGGTGCCCAGCTTTTTCAGGCAGCTCTTGGCGGAGCGCATGGTGTCTGCCGTGGCAAGTCCCACGCAGATGCCCCTCTCCTTCAGGGCCCGCAGCATCTTTTTGATATCTGTGACCTGCGTGTAGCTCACATTTTTCCCAGTCACATTCTCGTCGAAGAGGCGCTCCAGCTGCTCCTGGACTCTGGCCGGATCCAGAGTGATCCCCTTCTTTTCCAGCGCCTGGCAGATATCTGCCGCTATCTCCTGGTAGGACTTGTAGGCCAGGGCTCCTCTCGGGTCCACCTTCCCGTCCTCCACTCCCATGGCACGCAGCACGTAGTCGGTCATGTCCTTGTCCGGCTGGATGTGGTTTTCCTCGAGAAATGCGGGCGTCACAGCCAGGGCCGCCTGGAGCCACAGGGAGAAAAAGTCCACCAGTGTCCCGTCTTTGTCAAATAAAATTCCTCTGATCATCTTAAAGTTCTTCCATTGTCTTTTTTATTTCGCCAAAGGTGCGGTACCGGGAGTCCGCCTTTCCTCTGAACACAGGGTTCATGTAGCCGAGGAATTCCTTCTCCCGGCTGCGGACGTCCAGGCGAAGCCACTGCCACTTTTCTTCCTCAAGTTCAGCGTCAGCCAGCACCTCCCATTTTCCGCCTTCCAGTTCTCTGACCTCCAGCTCTCTGACTTCCAGCTCCCGGGAAGCGCCGTTTCTCACCAGAGAGACCACCGGCTTTTCAGCAAGCCCCTCTATCAGCACCTGTATCGTTACTCTGTCCACGTCCTCCGGAAGCTCATCTCCCGGAAGGAATGTCCTGCCGCCCCCGTGGATCACCGGGGTCATCCTGCAGAAGCGGGTGACGCACATGTGCCCGGCCTTCACGGCCGCCATGAGGTTGTCCGGCGTAAGCTCCCCGCAGCAGACCCAGGTAGCCGGGTCTCCGGGAATGGAGGGAAGGTCCGCCCCCTCGTAGCGCTCCTCTATGAGATTGTGGGAGTCGCTGCCGCCCACACCGTAGATCCGATGACCATCCTGCCAGAGGGCGTCCAGGAAGCGCACGGCCTTCTCGTTGGAGTCTTTGGCGTCTGTGTAAGTTGGGTCGTTGATGATCTCCAGGCAGTCGATGTCATCCAGGTCAGTCTGGTCATAGCGCCATTTCCATATGGTGAGGAAGGGGTGGTTGATGCTTGTGATCCAGTGGTTCTCCCTCGCCTCCCGGATTGTCTCCTCCATGTAGCTGTCCACGATCTCCTCGCCGTTGTGAGCCACAATGTCCAGGATCCGCTCCGGCAGCTTTGTGATGCCGAACAGGTTCATATGTCCCTTGTCCGTCGTCACCTCTATGCCGGGAAGGATGCACAGGGATGTGTCACACCAGCCTGTGTGCATCAGATTGTGCTCTGTGGGCACGTAGAAGTCCATGTCCATATCCACTGCCTTCTTCATGGCATTTTCCAGGGGCTCCTTCCCGTCGGACAGCCTTGTGTGGGTGTGGAAATCCCCCTTATACCACTGCTTTTTTGTGCCGTACACCTTGTCCCAGCGGTACTTTTCCGGGGAAATCTCCAGGGTGTCCTCCACCCAGGCGAGGCCGCCCATGGGGTCTGACATAGGGCCCTCCCCGTCGGACACGGTCATGGTGATACAGCCTCTCTTGTCCCCCAGCCTCTGGTGCAGATACTCCGTAAAGATGCCCAGGCACACCTGCCACGTTCCCGGCTGTATCCTGCCCGGCACGCCTCCTATGGTAGTGTCCTTTGGGCCCTTTCCCACGCACAGGCCCTGGTCTCCCCAGGCCAGCTGCTTCTGAAGACGGATATGTCCCTCCGGGTCCTCCAGGATGAGAAAGCTCATATAGCGGAATTCCTCCGGCAGATCCACTTTGATATACAGTCTTTCTGTGTCACAGGGAACCACCAGCGGCTCCCTGTGCAGATTTTCAGCCTCCCGGCTGACGGTAAATTTCAGTTCCTGTCTCATTTTATAACGCGTCCAGCGCCTCCTGTGCAGTTGCCTGCGCCGCATCCAGCGCCTCCTGCGCCGGTACGTTCTCCAGTTCCACCTGGTCTGCCGCGATCTTCAGAGCGTCCAGGATCTTTCCGCCCGTCGGGTCGATGAGGGAAGATGTGCCGTGCATTGCCTGCTGGAGCGGTACAAGAGCGTGGGGGTTCTCATCTGTGTAGGCCTTGAAATCCGGCACCTCCTGGGTGGACTCGCGGACAGCCACGTACCCTGTCGCCATGGACCATTTCGCCTGGTTCTCCGGTGTTGTGAAGTACTTCATGAACTCGTACACGCCCTGCTTCTCCTCGTCGGAAGATCCCTCCAACATGACAAGCCGGAGCGCGTCCGCTGTGGGCGCTGACGGGTTGTCGTTAAATCCGGGCTGCTCGATGGCGCCTACGATATTGAAGTCAAGGTCTGCCTGGTCTCCTGAGGATCCCGTGTACCCGCCGGCCTTGTTCTGGAGCACATCGTCAATGGTGGTGTACCAGTACTCCCAGCCCTGTCCGCCGGAGTTTACCTTCATGATCTTTTCGTCGTGGATCCATTTGCGGAAGCTCTCCCATACGTCCACCCACTCTTTGGAGTTGATCAGGCATGTCTCGCCGTCCTCGCTGAGGAGAGACGCACCGTTGCTGAGAGCTGCGTCCACAAGGTTCCCGTAGCCCCACATGGGCTCCCATCCAACCACGCTGTCTGTTGTGATCTTCTCGGCTGCCGCCTCCAGGTCCTGCCATGTCTTGATGGTGGTGGGGTCGATCCCTGCGTCGGCAAAGATCTGCTTGTTGTAGTAGAGCACCTGTGTAGTTCCGTAGGCCGGAAGGGCAAAGAGCTTTCCGTCCGCGTCCACGCCCTGGTCATAGAAGACCGGAATGTAGTCCTCTTTGTCGAACTCGTCGTCAGCGTCCACAAACTCATTGATGTCTGCCACCAGGTTCTTCTCTGAGAGGTTTCTGGACTTGTCTGTGTCGAGAAGGGCCATGTCCGGCGCGTTCTTTCCGGCAATACCTGCCTGGAGCTTCTCGTAGGTCTCTGTGTAGTCTGCCTGTGTGGTGGTGGCAACCTCGTACTCATCCTGGGATGCGTTGAAGTCGTCCACGATCTCCTGGAACACGTTCACAGCTGTCTTTCCGCCTGAGTACCACAGGTCGATCTGGAGCTTTCCGTCTGCTGTCGTTGTGGGCTCAGAGGAGGAGGAACCGCCGCCGCAGCCCACCAGAAGGGATGTTGCCATAGCGCATAATAAAAGTGCAGATACAATTCTTTTCTTCATGATATTTCTCCTTTTTTGCTTTTTTTCTTTCCTTTGTTTTGAATGATATATGTAAGAGGGTTTTATCCCTTCATACCCGTGTCTCCGCCGATACCGTTGATGAACCATTTCTGGGTGAAGGCAAACAGTATCAGGAGGGGCAGTACGATGATGGCGCTGCCGGCCATGACAAGGGGCCACTCGGTCCCGTAGGCTCCGCCCTCGATGAAAAACTTCCGAAGTCCCTGGGACACCAGCATCTTTGAGTCTGAGTCCGTGATCAGGGAGGGCCACATGTAGTTGTTGTAGCAGGTGATAAAGTTCATAAGTCCCATCGTTATGAAGGAGGACTTTGTCATGGGACACACCACTCTCCAGAGGATCTGCCAGTGGTTGGCCCCGTCTATCCTGGCCGCCTCGATCATACCCGCAGGCACCTGCATGAAGGCCTGCCTCAGAAGGAAGATGCCGAATATGCTGACGCATCCGGAGACGATCAGTCCTGTGTATGTGTTCAGAAGTCCCCAGTCTGCCAGGATGATGTAGCTGGGAATGTAGGTGGCTGCCGTGGGCAGCATGTAGGTTCCCATGATCACCGCGAAGAGGATCTTCTTTCCCTTAAATTTCATAAACACGATGGCGTAGGCGATCATGGCCCCGGTCACGATCTGGATGAGCAGGGTAAAGGCTGACACATACAGACTGTTTGCCACATATTTCAGAAGGGGCGAGTCAAAAATGACTTCAGAAAAATTCTGCCACTGGAACTCTGCCGGGAAAAAGGCCGACACATCCATGATCTCCGCCTTTGTCTTCAACGCACTTAATATCATCCAGATAAAGGGGAAGACTGTAAATACGCAGAACACAAGAAGCACAATGATCTTGCCTGTTTTTTGGATTCCTGTTCTTATCTTCATACTTTTCCCTCTCTTCTAGTAGTGGACCCATTTCTTGGAGGCCGTAAACTGCACTGCCGACAGGAATACGGTCAGGATGATCATGACGATGGCCACCGCGGTAGCCTGCCCCATGTTAAATTCCTCAAATCCAAGCTGGTAATACATGTATAAAAGTGTCCTTGTACTTCCCGACGGCCCTCCCTGGGTCAGGATCTGTATCTGGTCATAGGCCTGCAGGGAAGTGACCATGGTGATGATGACGAGGAAGAAGGTGGTGGGCGAGATGCACGGGAGCGTCACGTCCCGAAATCTCTGCCAGCCCTTTGCCCCGTCCAGCCCGCTCGCCTCGTAGAGCTCCTTGGGAACCTTCTCCAGGGCGGACAGGTAAAAGATCATGGCATATCCAAGGCTCTTCCAGACCGTCACGATGATGACCGCCAGCATGGCCGTGTCAGAGCTTTTGATCCACTGGAGTGCTGGAAGATGCAGAAATTCCAGCACTGTGTTCGCAATTCCCGTATCCGGGTCATAGATCCATGTCCACACGATGGAAATTGCCACTGTAGGCGTGATCCACGGGGAAAAGAGGATGAACTTGATGATCCCGCTCCCCTTAAACGCCTTCTGCATCAGCAGCGCCAGGAGCAGTCCCAGGACGATGGTGGGGATGAGGGTCCCCACTGTGAACACGATGGTGTTCCACAGGGCATCGTAGAAACGTGCGTCCTTGAAGAGCGCTATAAAGTTGTCAAGAAATACAAAATTGTATGTTGGTGACATGTAGTCCCAGTCTGTAAAACTGATATACACAGACCGGAGTATCGGGTAAATCCAGAATACGATCAGCGGGATCAGGGCGGGCAGGACAAACAGCCACACAGTTCCCACTTTTCGAAAGCTAACCTTTTTTCTCATAACTCATTTCCTTTCTGTTTATCATTCCATAGATCACGAGCATGGTGACTGCCGTCGCCGGCAGCGAAACCCATATACCGGTCATCCCGGTAAATGCCGGGAGCAGGAACAGGTACACAGGTGATACGACCAGACTTTCCGCAAACGTGAGGAGCACAGCCAGCCTGGCCCTCAGCACCGCATTCAGATAAGAGATGTTAAATTTCGCAAATCCTGTCACCAGGAAGGCAAGGGCACTGACCCTCATCCCTGTCCCAAAAAATACGGCCGCCTCCTCGGAGAGGCCAAACCACCGGGCGATGTAGGGTGTGCAGACAAGAGTCACTGTCATGGTCACCGCCCCCAGCACGCCTGCCCCTATACGTGCGATCCTTTTCACCTGCCCCAGCTCCCCCGGGCGTCCGGCTCCGTTGTAGTAGCTCAGGAGGGGCTGCACCCCGTCTCCGATCCCGGTCAGCAGATACTGTACCGGAAAAACAATGTAAGAGACGACTGCATAGCATGCCACCGCCGCATTCCCACCGTACCGGAGACACTGCCAGTTGGTGAATATCAGAGCCACGGTGGGCGCCAGCGAAACGCCAAAGGCGGTGATACCGCTGCGGCAGATCCCGGCCACAGATTTTCCCTCAAGAGCGGGCCTCACCTTCTCTTTGCAGCTTCTGGAAAGCACGAGAACGCTGATGGCCAGCACGACAAACTGGGCTGTCACTGTTCCGAAGGCCGCTCCCCGTATCCCCATTCCCAGCGGGAACATCAGATAGTAGTTGACTGCAATGTTCACCACAAACCCGGTCACCATACTGATCATAGCCGCAAAGGACAGGTTCATATTCCGAAGGAGAGGCGTGATGCCCGTGCCGCACACCTGCAGCACGCTCCCGGCAATGATGATACCGGCATACTGCCGCGCCTGCCCCATCACCTCACCCTCCGCACCGAAGATACAGAGCAGCGGGTCCCTGGCTGCAAAGAGCACGGCTGACAAAAGAACGCCTGCCAGCGCCAGGAATGTCACGGTTGTATTGAACATTCTCCTGCAACCGTCCCGGTCCCCCTTTCCCATCATATTGGAATAGAGGACGCTTCCTCCTGTGCCTATCCCGATTCCCATGGCCGTGATCACGGCCGGGATAGGCCAGGCAATATTGATGGCCGCAAGTCCTGTGTCTCCCGCCGCCTTTCCCACAAATAATCCATCCACCACGCTGTACATGCCTGACATGGTAAAAGCGATCATTGTGGGGAGAGCCTGTTTTAAAATTCGTCTGAACATGGGTGTCTTGGTTCCTTTCTTTTCGGTCCTCTCGGACACAACCCGGATTATAAACAATGATTTTTAAAAAATCTTCAAAAAAATGTAAAGTCTGTGTAAAGCACTTTTGTGTAAAGACAGGCAAAAAAAGGACTCTTCGGAGCATTGCTCCGAAAAGTCCTTTTTCGTTTGCTCTGTATGTCTTTATACATCTTTCCTGTGCATATCCTGCTCAAATTCCTTTGTGGACTGTATCAGCATCTGATCAAAACGCTCAGGGTCACTGACCATGATGGCGCCGCACAGGGCATCCACAAAAGCCATCTGGGAGATGCGGGAGGAAATCCATCTGCTGATCTCAGAAAAGTGGATGGTGGGAGTGATAAAGATATAGTCCGCGATCTGCGCCAGCCCCGACACCTGGTCTCCCGTCACTGCCACCGTCACAGCTCCCGCCTGCTTAGCGGCAGTCAGGGAGTCTATAACGGCCTGGGTTTCCCCGGATATGGAAAACCCGATGGCCACATCCCTCTTTCCCAGATGGCCGGCACTGACCTTCTGGAAGAAAAGGTCCGAGTAGTTCCTGCTGGTGAGTCCCAGATGTAGCATCCTGCCGGACAGCTCCGCCGCCGCATTGGCGGAATTGTCCGTCCCGTACACATCTATGATCTTGGCCTTTTTTATGACCTTTACCAGCTCCTCTATCTGTCCCAGGTCAAGGTTTTTCGCCATGTCCGATATCATGGTGAGATCATCCCTGATGATCTGGAAAACCGCCTCATATTTTCTGTGTTCCCGCCTGGCAGGGGACTTCCTCCCCGCAGAGGACACTTCCCTGTCAGCAGCCTCCGGCAGCTCCTGCTGCCCCTGTTCCCGCCACACGGTCCGCTGAAAGGCCGACCAGCTTTCATACCCTGCTGCCTGCAGCATGCGGATAATGGTGGCCTGCCCCACGCCGGCCCGGTCTGCCAGTTCCCTCACAGTCATGTTCCCGGCCGCCTCCGTGTCCTCCAGAAGCAGATCCGCCGCTTTTTTCTGGTTCCGGCTCAGCATGGCATAGCAGAGCCTCAGTTCATTCTCCCACATATCCGTCACTCCCTTGTCCGGAGCAGCGCTCCGTTTTTTCGACTTTTTTCAATGTCTTATTTTAGCATCGTCTGCCGGACAAGGGTGTAGAAAATCTACCATTTTACAAAGATTTAACCTCACATTCGTGTTCTGTGTGCAGCAGCATATGTGCTTTATGTGACATAGGCTGCCCCATATACTCATCATAGAGCTTCAGGATATCCGGGTTCTCGTGTGAGAAGCGCACCTTATAATCCTTGTCCAGACGGTAGAGCTGCTTTCCTCTCTCAAAGGCCAGCTCCTGACCGTCGTGGATCGGCTGTCCGCCGCCGCCCACGCAGCCGCCGGGACATGCCATGACTTCCACAAAATCATACTGCACTTCCCCTTTTTCCATTCTGTCAAGAAGGGTTCTGGTATTTCCAAGGCCGCTGACTACCGCCGTGCGTACTTTGATCCCATTGATGGTAAGCTCTGCCTCTGCCACACCGTCATTTGCGTTAAATCCGGGACTTCTGACTGCCTTGAAAGCGTCGGCATCCGGATTTTCTCCGGTGATGATCGCATAGGCTGTGCGCAGAGCCGCCTCCATAACGCCGCCTGTCACACCGAAGATGACGCCCGCTCCGGTCCCCTCCTGCATAGGGGAGTCCCCGGGAATATCCTTCAGCGTATCCGGACTGATGTGGGCTGAGCGCATCATCTTCACCAGCTCTCTTGTGGTAATGACTGCGTCCACATCATGTCCTGCGTACTCTTCATAGAAGAGTTCCTGCTCCCGCTCGGCCTTCTTGGCCACACATGGCATGACGGATACGGTGTAGATCTCCTCCGGCTTCTTTCCGATCTTCTCCGCGAAATAGGTCTTCATGACCGCCCCGAACATCTGCTGCGGGGACTTAGCCGTGGAGAGATATCTGACAAGATGAGGGTACTGGGACTTGGCAAACCGCACCCATCCCGGACAGCAGGAGGTGAACATGGGGTGCCCCTTCAGCTCCCCCGACGTAAATCTCTGTACAAACTCGTTGGCTTCCTCCATGATCGTAAGGTCCGCGGAAAATACCGTGTCAAATACGTAGTCCGCTCCCATTCTCTTCAGAGCGTCCATGATCTTTCCAATGGTGGCATCTTCCGGCGCAAGTCCGGTCTGCTCTCCCCAGGAAGTGCGGACAGCAGGCGCCACCTGGACAACCACGGTCTTCTTCTCATCTGCCAGGGCATCCCACACTTTCTCTGTGTCGTCCCGCTCACGCAGGGCTCCCACCGGGCAGTGGGTGATGCACTGTCCGCACAGGGAGCAGGGAGCATCCTCGATATTCATGTGCCCGGACACATTGACTGTGGTCCGCGAGCCGGTTCCCTCCACATCCCAGACAGACAGCTTCTGCACCTTGTCGCAGATCTGGATACAGCGCATGCATTTGATACACTTTGCCGAATCGCGGATCAGCGGGAAGTCCATGTTCCACTCTCTCCGGTCTACCTCCTGCCGGTAGGGGATGTCGATAATATTCAGATCATTGGCCACCTTCTGCAGGCTGCAATTGCCGCTGCGGGCGCAGGTGACGCACTGGCAGTCGTGCTGGGACAGGATCAGCTCCACATTGGTCCGTCTGTCCTTGCGCACCTTTGGGCTGTTGGTAAAGATTACCATGCCCTCCTCGGCCACGTTGTTGCAGGATGTGATGAGCCGCTCTTTTCCCTCCAGCTCCACCACGCACACGCGGCAGGCCGCGATCTCGTTGATGCCCTTCAGATAGCAGAGGCTGGGGATGGGGATGCCGTTCTGTCTGGCAGCCTCCATAATTGTCGTATTTTCTTTTACGGAAATGGATTTCCCGTCAATTGTCAGATTTACCATATCGTCTCGCGCCCTCCTTTGAATATGCCGTAACCGAAGTGATCGCACCGCAGGCAGCGTCCCGCCTCCTGCTTTGCCTCATTTTCTGTCATGCAGTTTTCCACGCCTTCAAAGTCCTTCACCCGCAGACAGGCCTCCCGCTCTGTCAGATTGACTCTTCCGCAGGGGGAGCGATCCGTAAGGTCCGGCTCTGGGATGTCCACGTCACAGGAGATCTCATGGTGATAGCCCAGATACTCGTCAATATTGGCCGCCACCACCTTGCCGGCAGCAATGGCCGTGATGACAGAGGCAGGGCCGCTGGCGCAGTCTCCCCCCGCAAATACGCCCGGCATATTCTCAAAGGTTCCCGTGCTCTTTGTGCGTATCTTTCCTCTCTCCACCGGGATGCCTGCCTCCTCAAAGTGGCGGGTCTCAATGTTCTGCCCAATGGCCACGATGAGCACGTCGCAGGGGATGTAGACGTCCTCCTCCCCTGTGGGGCGGATGCTGGCTCTGCCGTCCCGGATGGCGCTGACCATCTGGGGCGTCACATAGAGCCCTCTGACCTGGCCCGCCTCATCCACATCAATGGATGATGGCGCCTTCAGCGTCTGCAGCTCCACGCCCTCCGCGATGGCCCCCTCGATCTCCTGGGGCAGGGCGGTCATATCCGCCCTCCGGCGGCGGTACACAATGCTGACCTTCCTGGCTCCCAGACGCTTTGCCGTGCGGACTGCGTCCATGGACACATTTCCCCCGCCAACGACAGCCACCTCCTTGCCGGTCAGATCCATGATGATGTTCTTTCCTACATTCCGCAGGAACTGCACAGCCGAGAGCACGCCCTGTGCGTCCTCTCCCTCCAGGCCCAGCTTCTTGTCCGTGCTGGCGCCGATAGTGATGAGCACTGCGTCGTACTCCTTCCTGAGCTGCTGGATGGTGATGTCCTGGCCAATCTTCATGCCGTACTTTACCTGCACTCCTGTCTTTAAAATACAGTCAATATCCTCCTCCAGCCGCTCCTTTGGAAGACGGTAGTTGGGGATGCCGTACCGGAGCATGCCGCCCAGCTTTGGCAGCATCTCGTAGACCACAGCCTGATGTCCCATGAGCTGCAGATAGTAGGCAGCGCTCAGGCCCCCGGGGCCGCCGCCCAGCACGGCAATCCGTTTCCCTGTAGACGGAGCGCAGGCCGGCGGATCCACCTCACCTGCATAGTCTGCCGCCATCCGCTTCAGTCCCCGGATATTGACCGAATCGTCCACCATATTCCTGCGGCATCTGGCCTCGCAGGGATGCTCACAGATAAACCCGCATGTGGTAGGGAACGGGTTGTCCTTGCGGATCAGCCGCACCGCGTCCGCATAGCGCCCCTCCCCGATCAGGGCTATGTATCCCGGCACATCCACATGAGCCGGACAGAGGGCCACGCAGGGCACAGGCTGGTTGTAGCTGCAGGTACATCTGCCGTTCCTGATATGTTCAATATAGTCATCCCGGTAGCCCATCAGTCCCTTGTAGACCATGCGGGCCGCCTCGTAGCCGATGGCGCAGTCCGCCGACTCCATAATGGAGAGGGCTGTCTCCTCCATGTAGTCCAGTGTCTTCATGGTGGCCTTTCCGTCCAGCACGTCCTTGATAAAATGGTTCAGCTGTCCAAGTCCGATCCTGCAGGGCACGCATTTCCCGCAGGTCTGGGCGTGGCACAGCTCCAGGAAGGCTCTGGACATGTCCACGGGACACAGTCCCGGAGGGCTGGACTCGATCCGTCTCTCCAGATCCTTGTAGAGACCTTCCATGACAATCCTGGCTCTGTTGGGAGCCTTAATCTCTAGTCTGCTCATTTTCTCTTTCTCCTCTCAATGTTTTCCTACCACAGATTTGTTTATTATATCACCCCTGCCGCCTGTTGTAATCCCATTTTTCGGAAGTAGATTTTTTAACGAAAAAAGGTCATAAAAAGCGGCCGGCTCATTTACGAGTCCGGCCGCTGTGCAGCTTCCTTTAATTGTTATATTATTCTATTTAGTGGCATTTGCTCCATCCGCAGCTCTTGCAGATGTTACATCCCTCTTCAAAGATCAGAGGCTCTCCGCACTCTGGGCAGTACATCTTGTCCTTGTCCAGCTCTGTGGAGACTGCCTTTGGCTTTGGAACCTTCTTTACCTTCTTCACCGGCTTTTCCGCCTCGCAGTTCTCCTTTGCTGCCAGCTCAGCCTGCATCTCATTGTACATATCCATGAGAGCATTTCCCACTGCCATGGGACAGCAGGCCCCTCTACTGGTGTCCTTCCTGGTCACTCTTCTGGCTGTGTAGGAGGGGCAGGAGCCGCTGGAGTTGAGCTGGTCCACAATGGTCTCAATGCTGATGCCGCCCCTTGCGCTGATGGAGATCATACGGGACAGTCCCACCATGAAGTTGTTGCAGCCGCCTGTGGAGCCCTTGCTCAGGTATGTCTCCAGAAGGGCGCCTGTGTTGGGGTCAAACAGGGCGATACAGTGCAGGCTTCCGCAGCCTGTCACCAGCTTGCGCTTCTTGCCCACCACGTCGTCTGTCACAAGAAGGATCTCGCCTCTCTTCAGGCCCTCGCCTGCGGTGACCTCCTTCTTCTCCTTCTTCAGGTCTGTATTGAGGATACCAATCCTCTTGCAGCCGTCGCGGAAAATGGTGATTCCCTTCAGACCCTTCTCATAGGCGTACATATAGAGACCTTCCGTCTCCTCCACGGTGAAGCCGTTGGGCACATTTACCGTAGAACTGATAGAAGCGTCAATGTGCTGCTGCCATACGGACTGCATGTCAATCCTCTGGCGGTAGTCCAGAGTCATAGCCGTCACAAAGTAATCCGGCAGCTCCGCATCGCTCTTGATGCCAAACTGCTTCATATAGGTCTCCACGATCTTTGTGTACACCTTATAGTAGACGTCTGTCCCATGAAGAGACTCGGTCTTTCTCTCATAGTAGTTTGCGTAGACAGGCTCAATGCCGCCGGAAATGCCCAGCATAGTGGACAGGGTTCCTGTGGGGGCGATAGTCAGAAGCTGGGAGTTGCGAAGGCCGTACTTTTTCACCAGTTCCCTTGTCTTCTCTGACGTGTTTGCCAGGAAATAGGGGGTGCTCATGACCTCGTTAATCTCACAGGCCGGGTAGGCGCCCTTCTCTTTTGCCAGCTTTGCGGAAGCGGCAATGGCTGAATCCGCCATGGCAAATCCGATCTTGTCGCACATGGCCACAGCGTCCTCCTCGCCGTAAGCCAATCCCAGCTTGATGAGGCAGTCGGCAAGTCCCATGATGCCAAGTCCGATCTGACGCCACCGGGCCACGCTCTCCTGCTGCTCCTCCAGGGGATGAAGAGGAAGTCCCTCCTCCAGCACTTCGTTCAGAGCTCCTACAGATACCTCCACGCAGTGCTTCAGTCCCTCAAAGTCAAACTGAGCGTGATCCGTAAATGGGTCGTTTACAAAGGCGGACAGGTTGATGCTGCCAAGAAGACAGCTTCCGCCTGCCGGCAAAGGCTCCTCAGCACAGGGATTGACTCCTGCGTAGGAGAAATCCTTTGTGTTGCTCAGGAGGTTCCATCCCTCGATGCGATCCCAGAACAGAGCACCCGGCTCCGCATAGTCCCAGTTTGTCTCCGCGATCTTGCGGAACAACTCTCTGGCGTTGATCTGCTTCTCGATGACCTGGCCTGTAGCCTCTCTTGTATAGTGAAGGAGATAGTCCTCATTTTTCTTTACCGCCTCCATGAAGTCCTCGTGGATGCGCACGGAAATATTGGCCTTTGTGACCTTCTCCAGATCGGTCTTCAGGTCAATGAACTCCTCCACATCCGGGTGGGAACAGTCGATGGAGATCATCAGCGCTCCGCGTCTTCCGTTCTGTCCGATCAGAGCCGTCACAAGGGAATACAGCTCCATAAAGGACACGGAGCCGCTTGTCTCCTTTGCCGCATTGTTGATGCGTGCCCCTCTGGGGCTTAATTTTGAGATATCCACCCCGCAGCCACCGCCATAGCTGTAGGTCCGGGCCAGCTTTTTGGCACAGTCGAAGATGCTCTCAATATTATCCTCCGGAGGATCCACCACATAGCAGTTAGAGTAGGTTACCTTCCTGCCCTCCTTGTCCAATCCCCTGTTGGACAGGATCCGGCCGCCGAACAGGAACTTTTTTTCCCGGATATACTGGGCGATCTCTTCATTTCCTCCGCTGATACGCCCAACCCACTCGTCAAAGCTCTCGCCTTCATTACAGTACTTTTTAGTCCATATGTCTGTGCCGAGCTGATTGTCCTCGCCCAGCCATTCTTCTACAGTCATTTCACGTTTCTCCTTTTTTCATAGTCAGCTATACCAGAATACCACTATATCATGTGCTTTTCAAGTGTACATTATACATTATCTGCACTTTATCTAAACCCCCTGCTTCTTGCAGATATCCTCCAGACAGCACTTGTCACAGTGGGGCTTTGTCCTTGCCGTACACACATCCCGGCCGTGATACACCAGTCTATGGCACAGGTCGCTCCCCTCCTCCGGGGGAATGATCTTCCAGAGAGCCATCTCCACCTTCTTTGGCTCCTTGATGCCATCCACCAGCCCGATCCGGTTGACGAGACGGATGCAGTGGGTGTCTGTCACAATGGCGGGCTTGCCAAACACGTCGCCCATGATCAGATTGGCGCTCTTTCTTCCCACACCGGGCAGCTTAAGAAGAGCGTCAAAGTCATCCGGCACCTTCCCGCCGTACTCCTCCTTCAGGATCTTCATACAGGCGCTGATATCCCTCGCCTTGCTCTTTCCCAGGCCGCAGGGGCGCACGATCTCCTCGATGTCCACCACATCCGCATCGGCCAGGGCGTCCACTGTAGGGTACTTATCGTACAGCACTTCCACAATCTTATTGACTCTCTCGTCTGTACACTGGGCCGCCAGGCGCACGCTCACAAGAAGCTTCCACGCCTGGTCATAGTCCAGGGTGCAGCCTGCGTCTGGATACTCTTTTTTCAGCCTCTCGATCACTTCCAGAGCTCTCTGCTTTTTTGTCATCTGTCCTTCTCCTTTTCGATTTATCTTCCGACTTTTTCTCCTACTATTAGTATTGTCATAGTCATTCTTTACCTTTTCTACAGGTTAGACTATGCTATTTTAAGATACTGTGGATTGGTTTCTTTCTCCTAC
>NZ_SPGT01000015.1:0-9827 GCF_005845155.1 Clostridium sp. BSD2780061688st1 H5
GGTCTGATTTCCGTTCTGAATATTTCTCTTAGAAATTTTCAGGGTCGTTGTCTATTGTTCAGTTATCAAGGTTCTTTTTGTCTTTCGCTGTCTCTCGCGAGTCAGCTTGTCTATAATAGCATTTTGTTTTTCTGTTGTCAAGAACTTTTTTCAAGTTTTTTTGACATCATTTTCAGTTCTCAGAACCGATGCTATTATAAGCGGAGAAGGAGGGATTTGAACCCTCGCGCCGCTGTTAACGACCTACTCCCTTTCCAGGGGAGCCCCTTCGGCCAGCTTGGGTACTTCTCCAAATTGCCCTTTTCATATCACATAGACTTTCGTCTATTCAATATGAAGCGGAGAGGGTGGGATTCGAACCCACGCGCCCTTGCGGACAAACGGTTTTCAAGACCGCCTCGTTATGACCACTTCGATACCTCTCCACGTTGGTTTGTTTTCATGTCGCTTTCTCAGCGACATTGGTTATTTTATCACACTGAAAAACCTGAGTCAATACAAAATTTTAAGTTTTTTGGATTTTCCTGTCAAAGATCCGGAAAGCACCTCTTTACAAACACTTTCGCTATGTCCAGATCCTCCGGAGTCGTGATCTTGATGTTCTCGTAGCTCCCTTCTGTCATGTGAACAGGAATACGGAGCTCATTCTCCACAGCCATGGCATCGTCCGTGGCCTGTATCTTGTCCCGGGACATCATTTTTGCGTACGCCTCTAGGATGATAGAAGCGTCGAAGACCTGGGGAGTCTGGATAATCCACACAAACCTCCGATCAGGCGTCTCCCTGGAAAATGTCTTCTCATCTACAATCTTTACTGTATCCTTGCTCGGGACACCCACCACACAGGCATGATATTTTTGCACATCGCAGTATGCCCTCCGAATGATCTCCTCTGTCAGGAAGGGTCTGGCGCTGTCATGGATAAAAATATACCTGTCCTGAAGATCACCCTCAGCCCGCACCGCCTTCAAGCCTTCCCACACAGAGTGATACCTTTCCCGGCCTCCCTCCACGATGTGGGTCACTTTTGTAAAATGATATTTTTCCACAAATTCTCTTCTGACATACTCTGTCTGCCCCGCCCCGGTCACCAGAACCACGTCATCGATCACCTCTGACCTCTCAAATGTGCGAAGCGAATAAAAGAGGACCGGGCGGTCCTGAATCAGAAGATACTGCTTCTGTATCCTCGAGCCCATCCTCTTCCCCTGTCCTCCCGCCAGCAAAATAGCGGTACATCTTTTCTTTGTCCCGGCCTCTCTGTCCATCCTCTTTACCTCTCGCCCAGCTTCAGATTGGGAACCGCGTTGAGATCCCAGCCGTGTCTGGTACCGTTTCTATATTCGTAGTAGGCGGCCACACCGATCATGGCCGCGTTATCTGTACAATAAATGGGAGAGGGATAGTAGAATTTAACCCCCCTGTCTTCACAGGCCTGTGCCATCGCCTGACGAAGCGCACTGTTGGCGGCCACGCCTCCTGCAATGGCAAATTTATCCACGCCGAATTCTTCCACCGCGTGCATGGCATTCCCAACCAGCACATCCGTCACCGCTTTCTGGAAAGAAGCAGCCACATCCGCCTGACTGAAGGTCTCCCCCTTCATACGGCAGCCATTGATGTAGTTGAGGACTGCCGACTTCACACCACTGAAGCTGAAATCGTAGGGCGCATCCTCCACGCGGGCTCTGGGAAACTGGATGGCGTCCGGATTCCCCTCCTTTGCCACCTTATCGATCTTTGGGCCTCCCGGATAGCCAAGTCCAATGGCCCGGGCCACCTTGTCAAAGGCCTCCCCTGCCGCGTCGTCCCTGGTCCGTCCCAGGATATCGAATTTTCCATAGTCTCTGACCCGCACAAGATGGGTGTGCCCGCCGGAGACAACCAGACAGAGGAAGGGCGGCTCCAGCTCCTTGTGCTCGATAAAATTGGCCGCAATATGTCCCTCAATGTGATGCACTCCCACCAGTGGTTTGCCTGCCGCGTAGGCGATGGCCTTGGCCTCCGCCACACCCACAAGGAGGGCTCCCACAAGTCCGGGGCCGTAGGTGACGCCCACCGCGTCTATGTCCCGCAGGGAAACGCCGGCCTCCGCCAGCGCCTTCTCTATGACCTGATTGATCTTCTCGATATGCTTTCTGGACGCGATCTCCGGCACCACTCCGCCGTACAGCGTGTGGAGGTCGATCTGTGAATATATAATATTCGAGAGGATCTCCCTGCCGTTTCTGACGACAGCCGCCGCCGTCTCGTCACAGGAGCTCTCTATCGCAAGGATAAGAATATCTTTCTCTTCGTTCATTTCACTTGCCTCTGCCTTCCTATTTATCATCTGAAAATACCAGTTCCATCGTTCTGCCGTCTCTGGCCGTCACCGTATTGGGAAAGATTTCCCTCACATCATTCAAAAACTCCTCCGGGTGATTGAGGGAGGGACTGTAATGAGTCAGCCACATCTCCTTCACCTCCGCCTCCTTCGCAAGGCGGGCCGCCTCGTAGAACGTCATATGCTTGTACTCTTTAGCCTTTTTCTGCTTATCCTTCTCCCCGTACATTCCCTCGCAGACAAACAGATCCGAGTGTCTGGCGTTGCTGCGTATGGAATCCGTAGGCCGGGTATCCGTGCAGTAGGTGACCTTCAGCCCCTTCCTGGGAGGTCCCAGCACCATGTCCGGTGTCAGCGTCCGCCCTTCATATTCCACGGTCTCTCCCTTCTGGAGCAGGCCCCAGCAACGCTGGGGAATGTCCGCAGCCTGAGCCCGGGCCACATCAAATTTCCCCGCCCGGTCAATCTCCAGCGTGTAGCCGTAGCAGAGCACATTGTGGTTGACCCGGAAGGCCTTCAGACGGTATCCGTTCATCTCAAATGTCTGCTCCGGCTCCGTAATCTCCAGAAACCGGATTTTAAAGGGAAGTTCAGGGGCAATAACCCGCAGAGCGTTCACCACTCTCTCCAGCCCCTTTGGGCCGATCAGAGTGAGGGGCTCCGTCCGATCCGCATTTCCCATGGTGAGCAGAAGGCCGGGCAGTCCGCTGATGTGATCCCCGTGATAATGGGTAAAACAGATCACATCGATGGGCTTAAAGCTCCATCCCTTCTCCTTGATGGCGATCTGGGTTCCTTCCCCGCAGTCGATAAGAAGACTGCTCCCGTTGTAGCGGACCATCAAAGCGGTCAGCCAGCGATAAGGGAGGGGCATCATCCCTCCCGTTCCAACTAAACATACATCTAACATTCTATTCTCCTACCGGAATAACAAATGTGGCGACAAGGGCGTCGTAGCACTCCTCGCAGAGATCGAAGACGTCCACCTGGTTGTCCTTCTCGGAAAAGTACCCCCACCTCTTTTCCACAGAGAGGAAATCCGCTCTCGGCTCCCCCTTTTCTGTGGGGATCTCTCTTCCACATTTATTACAGATTATTTTTTTTATTTTTCTCTGAGTTTCTCTTGTTTCTATCATTTCATACTGGCGCATACATTTCCTCCTAAATGGTATCTCACAGGATTGTTCTTCTGTTACGCCTACATTATATATGGATGAACTGCCCCGTCATAGTGGGAACTGCTTCCTCCTCTGACAGCTATTTCCCCAGGTCACGGCTCATCAGCACGCCGTCCTCCACAGGATCGCTGTAAAATCTCCTTCGGACGCCGTCCTGCACGAACCCGTAATCCGTATAGAAGGAAATAGCCGGTCCATTGCTCTCTCTCACATCCAGGAGCAGCCTTGTGATCCCCCCTATCTCGCAGAGATTTTCCAGCTCCAGAAGAAGCCGGGCGCCTACCCCCTGCCGTCTCTTTCGGGGGATTACAGCGATCCGGGCAATCTCTCCATCCTCCAAAGCATAATACATGATCAGGTACCCGATCAGCTGGTAATCCTCATAGGCCACAAGGAGCAGCGTCTGCTTTTGTCTGTAGCTGTCCATCAGCGCCCTCTCACTCCAGGGATCCGGGAATATCTCCGCTTCCAGCCTGGCCACAGCGGGGATATCTGTCTCTTTCATCTTTCTGATCACTAGCATGTTCCTACTCCTTTTTCTCCCGCTGCGCCCTCTCCCGCTCAGCCTGGGACACCCGCAGATAATCCGGTGCGTGCTGGGCGGCCGTCTCCGTCCTGCCCTGCCTGTAATACTCCATCCCCAGAGCTCCCACTGAGGCCGCTCTCTGCCTGTTCATATGAGCCGGCGCGTATGTGTGGGGAACCGACAGCCTCCCCTCCAGGGTCTCCCTGTATACCGGGACTCCATCCCCCAGAAGGATCACCGCCTGTCCCAGCTCGTTCAGCCGGTCCGCCAGCTCCGACACAGGGATGGCACACTGGTCCATGACTGTGGAAAATCCCCCTTCAAAGGAGTAAATACCCGTGTAGACCTGCTTCCGCCTGGCGTCCATGAGAGGACACACCAGCTCCGACACGCCGTACATGTTGTAGGCAAGTCCCTCCAGTGTGGGAATATGGATCAGCGGGATGTCCAGGGCCAGCCCCAGCCCCTTCGCCGTGGCCGACCCGATCCGAAGCCCGGTGAAGGATCCCGGGCCAGCCGCCACCGCGATGGCGTCCAGCGTTTTCAGGTCCAACTCGATCATCCTGGCTATCTCATCCACCATGGGAAGGAGTGTCTGAGAGTGGGTCTTTTTGTAATTGACTGTGTATTCCGCGATTGTCTGCTCTTCCTCCAGGACGGCCGCCGAAGCCACCAGCCCGGAGCTGTCCAGTGCTAATATCCTCATTGCTGCATCTTCCTTATCTGTATGATTATCGATCATGGCCTTTTTCCTCCACAGTGATCCTGCGGTAATCAAAGCCCCGGCCCGGGTCTTTCTCTATCTTTATTTCCACATAGTGCTCCGGCAGGATCTCCTCGATCAGGTCTGCCCACTCGATCAGGCTGACACCTTCCCCGTAAATGCAGTCCTCGTATCCAATCTCCTCCATCTCCTCCACGTCACCGATCCGGTACACGTCGAAATGATAGAGAGGCATGCGGCCCTCCTCGTAGATCTGGACGATCGTAAAGGTGGGACTGCTGACAGGCTCCTCTATACCAAGGCCCTTTGCCAGTCCTTTCGTGAACACGGTCTTCCCGACTCCCAGGTCGCCTACCAGGGTGTAGACGTCACCGGGCACGGCTTTCTCTCCGATCTGGCGCCCCAGATCAAAGGTATCTTTTTCACTGTTCGACTCAAATACCATTCGTTTATCTCCTGTCCTGACTTTTTCTGATGCTCACAGCCGCCTGGGGCACATGGGCCGTGATCATGTCCACCGCCGCCCCATAGTCATCCCCGAGCTGGGAGATGGGCAGCACCATGGCATGCTTTTTCTCGTCATAGAGAATGAGAATGTGCTTTCTGGATACCGCCTTTTTCACATTCTCCCAGGGCACTCTCTTTTCCCTCTCAGCCGCCATTGTCCTTATGCCCTCCTGGTCAAAAATGTATTCCACAGGCTTTACAAATTTCTTCTGCCCCTGCAGGACAGACACCCTGTTTTTGATCACCGCCGGGAAACCAAAGAAGAGGAGCAGGGCAAACACCGCAAAGAGCAGCATCATAAACCATTCTCTCCGTATCCCAAAAGCCACCGCCAGCCCCGCGTTCAGCGCTCCCAGCGCCAGCACGGCTATGCCCGCTCCTCCTGTATAAATCTGATACATCATAAATTCAGTGATAGCCTCCGCGTCCAGCGTGATCTGCGCCCATATCTCCTTCTTTTCCTTTTCCATCCCAGCTCTCCTTTACATCTATGTGGAACATTATAGCATATCTTTTTTTCTTCGGCTACACATGATATACTTAATTAAAGACTGCGTCAGGCAGATAATTACGATTTAAAGGAGGCACCCTGAATTGAAGTTTACATTTTATCACAACAATATCAATGTATATGATCTGGAAAAATCCCTTGATTTTTACGAGAAGGCCCTGGGCCTTACCGTGACCCGGCAGACGGAGGCCGAGGACGGGAGCTTCAAGCTCGTCTACCTGGGAGACGGCGTCACCCCCCACCTTCTGGAGCTCACCTGGCTCAGGGACATGGACAGGCCCTACAATCTGGGGGACAATGAATTCCACCTGGCTTTCCACACGGACGATTTCGAGAAGGCTCACCAGCTCCACAAGGAGATGGGATGCATCTGCTTTGAGAACGAAGCCATGGGCATTTACTTCATCTCTGACCCGGACGGCTACTGGCTGGAGATCTGCCCCTAGATCTGTTCCCAGCCGCCCTCAAGAGCCGGGCCAGGCAAAGGATAAAAAATGGATAAGCGCTCATACAAAGATCCGGACTGCCCCGTGTGTCTGCAGTCCGGATCTTTTTTCAGCTCTTTTATACCTGTCGCATCTGTCCCTACGCCTGACTGTTCATGCGGAAAACAGGGCTGATCTTCTTGTAAATGAGAAATACGATCAGCGATACAAGCACTCCCTTGAGAAGATTAAAGGGAGCCACAGCAAACGCCACAAATGTGAGCAGGCTGTTGATGCTTCCGTTTACCGCTGTGCCCATGGCCACCAGCGCGTCGATAGGCATCTGGAAGGCTGTGGCGTAAGCCGGAAGGAGCACATAGGCGTTCAGAAGGCATCCGATCAGCGTCATGAACACAGTGCCTGTAGCCATGCCTATGATGGCGCCTGTTCTTGTGCGCTTTCTGCGGTAGATAATGCCGGCCGGCACCACAAGCGCGCACCCAATCAGAAAGTTGGCCATCTCGCCTACGCCCGCTGTCGTTGTGCCGTTGATGATAAAGTTCAGAAGGATCTTCACAAGCTCGATAGATGCCCCGGCCACCGGCCCCATTGCAAAGGTTCCGATCAGCACCGGCACCTCGCTGAAATCAATCTCGTAGAAGGAGGGGGCAAAGGGCAGCGGGATCTCGAAGAGCATCAGCACAACGGCGATCGCTCCCAGCATGCCTGCCTGTACGATGGTGCGGACCCCTGCCCGCGGTTTTGCATTTGTGTTGTTCATAACCTGTGTACTCATTTTCTTTCTCTCCTTTGATGAATAAAATATTTTGCAGGAAAGAAAATCTTCTTGGAATTATGCAATAAAAAACTCCCATATCCATATGAATATCGGAGTCATGAAATAAAATGTTCTCTAAATAATATCGCATAGTTCTTCTCTCATCCAGACTTTACTGTCGGTTTTGGAATTTCACCAAATCAGCCGTTCACACATCTCCCATGCTCTGCAGCGCATCCATGTGTTCGCGGGTCGCGGACTATACCGCCGGTTGGGACTTTCACCCGACCCCGAAGACTTTATTCCTTATTTCGATAATACTATACCTCTTTATGGAGCTGTTTGCAAGAGTTTTTATTTTTTATTTCCAGTCAATCTCTCCGATCTCATAGACAGACGCACTCTGATTTTCATAGCTGATCACCAAAGTCAGACTGTATATCCTCACGAAAGGCTGTCCGTCCCTTAATCCCTCAAATGTGACCGTGCAGTCAACCTCGCCCACATCCTTTTTGTCATATCTCGTCCTTACGGCACGCGTCACTTCTGTGTTGGTCTGGCTAACCTGTACGTTTCCGCTGTAAAAGACCTTCCTGTCTTCCTTTACCCTCTCCAGATCATCCTCAGAAACAATACACTCATACAATCCCTGCTCTGTCATCTGCCGCGTCTCTTCGTCCACATCACTCCCCGACAAAAGAACACCTTCCGCCCAGGCATTGATGGACTGCCGTATATGCTCTGTATCTTCTTCAGAATAAGAGACATTAGAGTCCGGCATATGATCATACATATGACCGTACCCCTTTGTATCGCGTCCCTGATAGCCGTCGTCCACCTTTTCTGCATCATTTTCATTTTCCCCACTGCCGCCGCACCCCGTCAGGGCCAGCACAATCAGGAGCAGGCTTACTGCCCGCAAAAAACTTTTCTTCATCTTCATTTGTCAGTCCCTTTCCAAAAAAATATTGCCAAAAAACACACGGATTTTTGGCAATATTTTTGTTATGGATCATTTAACTTTTCTGCGCAAACTGTGCTGCCGCTTATTTGCGTTTTTTAGCGATCACTGCCGCGATTGCTGCAAGACTCACACCTGCCGCCGCTGCTGCTGCACCTGCGTAAGATGTATCACCTGTCCTGGGCGCAGTATTCTTATCCTCTGCGTTCTTTGAATCAGCCTTTTTGGACTCTTCAGATGTGCTGACTGTCTCACCCTTGCTGCCGTCTTCTGGAGCCTGAGGATTTTCAGGCTCTTCGGGTGTTGTCGGATCTTCCGGAGTTTCAGAAGCTACTTTTTCAACAATCATCGTATGTCCGCCTACAGAACCGTAGGGAATCTCAATATTTGTGATCTGGTCCACACCATCGGCAAGCTGGTATCCCTCAGGAAGCTGGAAATCCTCTCCAAGCACAAAGTGATGCGTATCCTCTGGTGAGCCAGGCACTCCTGCCTCCAGAGTCTCCTTCCCGACCACATTACCTTCTGTATCCTCAAAAGTCACTGTTAAAATCGTCTCACGCATTTTCAGAGTGATCGTATACTTTCCTCCGTCTTCCACAAAGAAATCACCAGTCACAATCAGCTCATAGCCTACAGGAAGATCGAGCTCAGAGTAGTTGGCAATACCGTCGCCATCCCCATCTACGATGTAATCCCCACCGCCGAGGTTGTTGCCATCCTCGTCTACAAACACGACATTGATCATCTTGCCTTCCTGGATCTTCGCCAGTTCGATCGTATAGGATTTTCCCGGGACTACAAAGAAATCTCCTGTCTCTTTCAGTTCATAGCCCTCCGGGAGATCAAGCTCAGAGTAATTGGCAATACCGTCGTCATCCTTGTCAACAAAATAATCGCCTCCACCGAGATTGTTGCCATCCTCATCTACGTATACTACATTGATGATCGTTCCCTCAATCTCCTTATTCAGAGTGATCTCATAGATCTTCTCTGTATCTACAAAGAAATCACCTGTCTCTTTCAGCTCATAGCCCTCCGGGAGTGTGAGTTCTGAATAGTTGGCAATACCGTTGCCGTCCGCATCTACAAAGTAGTCGCCTCCGCCGAGATTCTTGCCGCCTTCGCTCTTAAATACCACATGGATTATCGCAGCACCTTCCCTGTTAAGCACAATTGTATAGTGTGCGCCTTCTTCCACAAAGAAATCACCTGTCTCGTTCAGTTTATATCCGACAGGAAGCGCAAGCTCAGAGTAGTTGGCAATTCCATCCCCGTCAAGGTCTACCAGGTAGTCGCCGCCACCAAGGCTGTTGCCCTGAGGATCTGTAAATGTAACATTGATAATCGTACCTTTGTCGATCTTCTCAACCCTGACCTCAGACGCCTCGACTGCTGAGTAGTCCTTCACAAAAGCATCTCCAGTAACAGCCAGCCTGTAGCCTACCGGTCCTTCTATCTCTTTCCAGTTGAAAATTCCATCGCCGTCCGCGTCAACGAAAAAATCTCCGCCGCCCACTGTATTTCCATTCTCATCTACAAACTGCAGCCTGATGATAGAAGATTTTAAAACCTTTTTCGCTGTAAGAGTAGTTGTCTTGCCCACATATTCTGAGACAAACTGATCTCCTGTCACAGCAAGAGCGTATCCTTCCGGCACAGTCAGCTCAGACAGATTGAAAATCCCATCGCCATCTGCGTCAACAGTAAAATCTCCGCCGCCAAGATTGTTGCCATTCTCGTCCACAAATACTACGTTGATGGTCGAGGAGACAGCAATCTTTTCAATATTGACAACCAGTTTTCCGCCGTCTTCCGCATAGAAGTCGCCACTTGCTGTCATCTGATAGCCTGCCGGCACATACTGTGTAAGTACGGAATAGTTCTGCAC
>NZ_SPGT01000015.1:9927-73559 GCF_005845155.1 Clostridium sp. BSD2780061688st1 H5
TCCGCATAGAAGTCGCCACTTGCTGTCATCTGATAGCCTGCCGGCACATACTGTGTAAGTACGGAATAGTTCTGCACGCCTGCCGGTACAGTGTAATCACCACCCGCTACTACTTCGTCTCCATCCTTGAACTGGATATTCATAGTTACATCTGTAGCAATCTTCTCAATATTGACAACCAGCTTTCCGCCGGCCTCCGCATAGAAGTCGCCGCTTGTCGTCATCTTATAACCTTCCGGCACATATTGTTCAAGCACGGAATAGTTCTGTACGCCTGCCGGCACAGTATAGTCGCCGCCTGCTATCACCTCATCTCCAGCCTTGAACTGGATATTCATAGTCACATCTGTAGCAATCTTTTCAATATTGACAACCAGTTTTCCGCCGGCCTCCGCATAGAAGTCGCCACTTGCTGTCATCTGATAGCCTGCCGGCACATACTGTGTAAGTACGGAATAGTTCTGCACGCCTGCCGGTACAGTGTAATCACCACCCGCTACTACTTCGTCTCCATCCTTGAACTGGATATTCATGGTTACACTCTCCTCAGCCTGCACAACCGACGCCCGACCCGGAAGCACAGTTGACATGCTGGTAGCAGCCAAAGTCACGGCCAGCGCAGTCACAAGACATGCTTTTGCCAACTTTTTTCTATACATTGTTCTCTCCTCCTACTTTCTTCCCCTACAGGAATGATACTTCTGTCTAAATACTGAAACTGCCAAAAACCACAGCAATCAGAACAGCACCAACGAGAAGCACATACCATTTTTTGTCACAGCTCCCATATTTAAACAGTTCTATTTTACCCCCCCCCCGTATATTTTTGTCAATACTTTCCAAATACTTATTTCTATATTTTTCCATATTCAATTTTATTTCAGTGAGAATAATCTATAGAGTATCCAGCAGGCTCCATATTTTGTGAAACCAAGAAAAAACAGCAACAAAAAGACCAGTGGAAATCCACTGGTCTTTCAAGTCGGGGTAACAGGATTCGAACCTGCGACCTCGCGGCCCCCAGCCGCGCGCTCTAACCAAACTGAGCCATACCCCGGTCACAGATAGTATTATACTCGAAGTCTGTCGTATATTGCAAGTGTTTTTTTAATAAATCGTAAAATTCATAATATTTTTTTATTTTCGCCCTTATTGCGCCAACAAATCTGCCTGTATTCTACAATTATTATTTCCCGTTTTCAGACAAATATGCTAAAATACCTATAAAATCTTATGCGAAAGGAGTCCCTGATTATGAAATTAATTGTAACAGGCCCCAGGGGAAAAATGGGCCGGCTCATCACGCAGGTCGCCGCGGAGCGTTCTGACATCCAGCTGATCGCCGGAGTGGGGCCGGCAGGAAGAGATTACATCGGAAAGGATCTGGGCGATGTGGCCATGACAGGGCGCCGGCTCGGGGTACCCGTAGTGGATGATCTGGAGGCTGTCATAGATGACTGCGATGTGATCATCGATTTTTCCACAAAGGAGACCGGGCTGGAGGTGCTGGAAAGCGCTGTGAAGCACAAGAAAGCGCTCGTGTGCGGCACTACCGGATTTTCACCGGAGGAGATGGCCAAATTCAGGGAGGCCTCTTCCTCCATTCCCATGCTCTACGCAGCCAACACCTCCAAGCTGGTAAATATCATGAACAAGCTTCTAGAGATCGTGACCACAGCGGTGGGGGACGAGGCGGACATAGAGATCCTGGAGATGCATGACCAGTGGAAGAAAGACGCCCCCAGCGGCACATCCAAAGAGATGGGCGAGATCATGGCCCACGCCATGGGTAAGGAGCTGGACGACATCGCCGTCTACGGCCGCCACGGCGTATCTCCCCGCGAAAAGGGTACCATTGGCTACCACTCGCTTCGGGCCGGCAACATTCCCAGCAGCCACACCGTGTACTTCGGCTTCATGGGGGAGAGGCTGGAGATCACCCATCACTCCTACAACTGGGAGTGCTTCGCCAGGGGAGCTGTGGACTGCGGACTGTACCTGACGGACAAGGAGCCCGGCTGGTACACCATCAAGGATGTGCTCCACCTGTCCTGACCAGGAAAAGGGAGCGGCCGCGTCAATCCTTTTCGGATGACTGCGGCCGCTCCTTCTTTGTGCCTCTTATCGCTCATTTACCGCTACAGTTACAGTGTGTCAGAGTCCAGGATAATAGTGAAGGGGCCGTCATTTGTGAGGCTCACCTTCATATCTGCCCCGAACTGCCCCCGCTCTACTGTGGGCACTGTCTCCCGGCATTTTTCAATAATGTACTCGTACATCTCCTCCGCCATGGACGGATCGCCCGCCTCGATAAAGCTGGGGCGGTTTCCCTTTTTGCAGTTGGCATACAGGGTAAACTGGGAGATGAGAAGAAGGCTCCCGCCTACCGTGTCCAGTGACAGATTGGTCTTTCCGTTCTCATCCTCAAAAATGCGAAGGCCGAGCATTTTCTTTACCATCTTATCCGCGATCTCCTCTGTATCGCTGTCAGACACGCCGATCAGCACCATAAAGCCTCTGCCGATTTCTCCGATCGTCTGACCGTCTACCTTTACGTCCGCATTTGTGACCCGCTGTATTACAAAACGCATACTGTTTCCTCCTTTTCGCTATCTTCTATCATCCACGAAGAGGAGGGAAATGTCAATACTCTCTTTATTTGTGTTTCTCTCTCTTCTTTCGTATATAGGACTCAACCTCGTTTTTTTCAATCCCCAGCGAAACAGCGAGCTCACCGAAAAGGTTTTCCTGGGCCGCGTGCAGGCAGCGTTCATCACCTGCGGTCACTTTTTTCCCCTGGGCCAGTCTCTTTTCCCTGCGGACATTGATCGTCTTGATCACCCGCACCCACTGCCTCGTGTCGCAGGTTCTCAGCGCCTTTTTTAAGGTTTCTTCTCTCTGCCGTTCATTATCGATAGGGATCATATCCATCCCGTCAATCTCGCCAATGAGCTGCTCCGCTTCCTGCCTGGAGATCACATACCGCATAATGATCTTCTCACTGTCTGCCGGCACGTAGATCACGCCTCCTTTTGAGTACAGAGGTGACAGTGTATAGTAATCCTTTCCGGCGGACGCTTCCTCCAGGCGGATCGGACCTATACTCTCCACTCTGCACACGCCGTGCTGCCCGCAGACAATATACGCTCCTGTCTCAAACATTCCCATTCTCCTTTCTTTCATATTAAATAGTATTCCCAAAAATACCGTTACATAAAAATCCGCCTATCCACAGATGTGGTAGACAGATTTTCATCTCTGTCTTTATTCTATTTTATCAGACAAATCATTTTTGCGTAAGGCTTTTCCAGAAAATATTTTATTTTCAGCATTTTTGCGAGCATTACAGCGTCGATGGTTGTCTATTTTTACCCATTTTTTCCGGAAGCTGCGCCAGTATGATCGCCGCAAACATCAGGACACATCCCAGCCCCTCCCTCACGGACAGACGCTCTCCCAGGATCACCCAGCCGGCCAGCACAGAAATGCAGGACTCCAGGCTCAGGATCAGCGAGGCCACAGTGGGATTCATATTCTTCTGTCCAATGATCTGCAGGGTATAGGCCACACCGCAGGACAGAACACCCGCATACAGGAGCGGGCCCCAGCTGCGCAGGGCTCCCTCCACTGTAGTGGTCTCAAAGGCAGCCATGGGAAACATGGACAGGATGCCTGCCACAAAGAACTGGATGCAGGACATTTTCACTCCATCTGTTCTGGGCGCGAAATAGTCGATAATCAGGATATGAACAGCGAACAGCAGGGAGCCTATGAACACATAGATGTCGCCCCTCCCCACACTGAAGGACTCTGTGATACACAGAAAGTAAAGTCCCGCAAGGGCCATTGCCACCGCCAGCCACACCTTCCATCCGGTCTTCTTCCCCAGAAACATGCCGAGCACCGGCACCAGGACGATGTAGAAGGCGGTCACAAACCCTGCCTTCCCCGCCGTGGTGTACTGGATGCCGATCTGCTGCATACTGCTGGCCGCGAACAGGGCCAATCCGCAGCAGAGTCCTCCCGCAATCAGGGTCTTTGTGCTCCCCTCTTCCCCGGCTGTCCTTTTGTTGATCTTCTCCAGGATATAGATGCAGGGGAGAAGCGCCACGCCGCCGATGAGGGATCGGATGCCGTTAAACCCGAAGGGGCCCAGGTAGTCCATTCCCACGCTCTGGGCGACAAAGGCGGTTCCCCAGATAAACGCTGTCAGAAACAGCATACACGCGTTTTTTCTCCTCATATATTCTCCTTCATTCCTCTGTCTGAGTTTTCTTCTGTCTGATTTTTCTGTATACAACAACTTGTTCAGTATAACATATTCATGATTTTTTTGAAATGGTGTATACTAAAGAAAATGCGGGGCCTAAAACGCAAGATCCCTTGCAGCGGCAGAGAATCAGGAGGAGCCTATGTGGAAGTTCAGACGTTTTTTCTTAATATCGGGTATCCTGATGCTGGCGTCGGAGCTGTGGAAGCAGTACACCCTGACCTTCCTGATCGGCGGCGGCAGCTACAACTGGTGGTATTTTCCCTTCCAGCTCTGCAGCATCCCCATGTACGTCTGCCTACTCCTGCCCTGGGTCCGCAGCCGGCGCCTCCGTCAGATCCTCACCGCCTTTCTCGTGGATTTCGGCATGCTGGGCGGCGTCTTTGCCTTCTTTGACACCAGCGGCATGCACTACGGGTATCTTCCCCTCACCATCCACTCCTTTGCCTGGCATATCTTTCTCATCCTGCTGGGCATTGCCGCAGCTCTCTCAGACCGCCTGGCCGCCGGGTGGAAAAATTATGCCGGGAGCGCCTGCCTCTATCTCGCCTGCTGCCTGGTCGCCACAGGGATCAATCTGCTTTGCGACCAATATGGCACCATCAATATGTTCTACATCAACCCGGACTATCCCATGACCCAGAAGGTGTTCTCGGAGATCGCCGCCGTCCTGGGGGACACTGCGGGCATCTTTATCTACATCGGCGCCACGCTCGCGGGCGGGGCTGCCTTTCACCTGGGCTGGCGAAGCTTTGTTCTAAAATCTATAGAAAATCCCAATCATTCCGTCTTATAGATATCATAAATATAGTTATAGATTTGATCAATTTGACCGCAAAACCACCTGGACGTAAAATAGATTTATACCGAAATCAAATCAGGAGACTTGCTATGGAAACTGAAACTCCCCTTTTAATCATAAACAACATCTATAAATCCTTTGGGCATGTACAGGCCTTGAGAGGCGCCTCTTTTTCTGCCCCCAGGGGCAAGGTGACTGCAATTGTGGGGGATAATGGCTCCGGAAAGAGCACTCTTGCAAAAATCATATCCGGCTGCCTGAAGCCTGACTCCGGGGAGATTACCATCAACGGCAGGACCTATCCCTCTCTCACGAACCATCAGGCCATATATGAAGGGAACATCGGGACTGTCTATCAGGATCTGGCGCTGGACAATCTGAAGAACGCCTATGAAAACATCTTTCTCGGAAGGGAGGATATTCATTTTGGCGTTTTTCTCAACAGAAAAAAGATGAAGGAAAAAGCTGCCGCACTTTTCCAGACCCTGGCAATTGACATCCCTGACATGGAACTCCCGGTGGGCAGCATGTCCGGTGGGCAGCGGCAGGCTATCGCCATCGCAAGAGCCATTGACATGGACAGGCAGATTTTGATTTTTGATGAGCCTACTTCTGCTATGGGTATGAAGGAGACTCAGCATACCATGGATCTCTTTCAAAGATTAAAGGATGAGGGGAGAACCATTCTTCTCATCAGCCATAATCTGTTTCAGGTATTTGATATTGCGGACCGCATCGCAGTTCTGGATAAAGGATGTTTTGTAGACACATTTTCCACAGCCGAAAGCAGCCCCCAAAAGCTGCATGATCGGATTGTAAAGGAAGAAATGGAGCTTGAGCAATGACAAAATATATTGAGAAAAACAGTCAGCAGCTATTTCTTTTGATCGTAATTGTTGTAATAGGTGGGTTTCTGACCATAAAAAGCGAATACTTTCTAACTCCTTCAAATCTGATCAATATTGCAGACTCCTGTGGCTACCGTCTCATCATGGCCGTAGGGATGACCTTTATCATGGCGTCCGGCGTCATGGATCTGTCAGCTGGCTCCACTGTCTCACTTGCAGGTGTCATCACCGCTTGGATGCTCCATGCAGGGGCAGGAATTCCCCTGTCTGTAGCGGCCGGACTGCTGACCGGAATAGCTGCAGGCGTTCTAAACGGGCTGCTCATCCACTACACAAAAATCAGTTTCTTTATCATCACACTGGCTATGAGCGGTATGCTTCGCGGCATTTCACTGATTATTACAGGCGGCCGTCCTATCACACGGTTTGGAGCGGCTTTTATGACAATCGGAACAGGCAGACTGGCAGGAATTCAGATCTCTGTGTGGATCGCAGTCATCCTGACACTGGCAGCCGCTGTTGTCCTGAACTGCACAAGATGGGGCAGCTATATCAGAACGCTCGGGAGTAATCCGGAGGCTCTTCAAAAATGCGGTATAGGCATAGCTGGATACCGCATTTCCGTACAGGCTGTCATGGGACTGGCAGCGGCTATTACAGCTGTCATCATCACGGCCAGACTTAATTCTGCCGAGCCCAATGCAGGTATGGATATGGAGCTGGACGCCATCACTGCTGTTGCGATGGGCGGCACGCCTATCACAGGAGGGAAATCCCGCATCAGCGGCACTATGCTGGCCGTTATCATTCTGGGCATCATTCGAAACGGTCTTACACTTATGAGCATTTCCTCAGATTACCAGCAGTGGATCACCGGATTTTTATTGCTGGTCTCTGTCCTCGTATCAGGGATCAGGATTAAAAATACAAAACAAAAATACACAAGAAAAGGAGAATGACTAATGAAAAAACTACTTAGTATCTTATTGGCAGCAGTGCTGGCCATGTCTCTGCTTGTCGGATGCTCCGGCACAGACAGCAGCACAGAGGACACAGATAAGGCGCAGACCACCGAGACAGAAGAAACCTCCTCCAGCGTCGTGGATCAGATACTGGCCGATGTAGAGGCCGAGATGGACAGTCAGCTCGGAGAAGTTCCGGAAAAAAGCGCCGGTGAAAAAGTTGGTATTCTGATCAGCTCTACTTCCAATGAATTCTGGGCCACTATGAAGACACGCTACGAAGAAGCTGCCGCAGACGCAGATCTTGACATAGAAGTATACGAGGCTTCTGCCGAAGATGACGCCGAGGGTCAGCTGGACGCACTAAATACTATGGTGTCCATGGATTTCGACGTGATCATCCTCTCCCCCATCAACGGCACTAATCTGATCCCCGGCATCGTGGCCGCCAATGAGAAGGGTATCAAAGTCATCAACCTTGGTCCCGGCGTAGATGAGGCGGCTCTGGAGGAGGCCGGCGGGCATCTGGATGCCAAGATCACTGTCAATTTTGAGGATCAGGGAAAAATGGTAGCGGAAGATATCGTGAAAAGGCTTGACGGCAAAGGCCAGGTAGCCATTCTGGAAGGCATGGCAGGCGCTGCACAGAGTGAGGGACGTGTCAAAGGCGCTGAGGATGTATTTGCACAGAACGACGGCATCGAGGTAGTAGCGAGCCAGGATTGCAACTGGGATACAGATACAGCCTACGAGGCAACCCGCGACATTATGACAGCCAATCCGGATGTAAAGGCAATCTTTGCCTGCAATGACAATCTTGCTCTGGCAGCTGTACAGGCTCTGACAGAGCTGGGCAACAGCGATGTACTGGTATACGGCGTGGACTACACCTCAGACGCGAAAGCCGCTATCGAGGATGGCACTATGATGGGCTCCATGACCTATTCAAGCGCCATCTACACGAAAGCTGCTATCTCCATGGCTATGAACCTGGCACAGGGCGGCAGCTATGACAAGCCCCTGTATCTTCCTCTGACACTGGTGACACAGGACAATGTGGCAGACATGGACGGATGGAAATAAACCATGAAACATCTGATCGAAACTGCCCTTTTGACTCACGGCCTGTCATCACTGTCCAATGAATACATAAAAAAGCAATGGCCGTTTAAGGAGGCAAATCTTGCTTATCTTGAAAATGGCACAGTAAAGACAGGCACTATAGAAGATTATCTGAAGCTGCGGGAACATCCTGAGCGGATGGCACGCATTGACTGTACTTCTCTGGAGAGTGCAAAATCACAGGGATTGTCCGGAGCTTTCACGGCTTCTGCCACCATGGCTGTGTGCCGTGAACTGGATATACCTATGGCAGTCACTGCCGGTATGGGCGGCATTGGCGATGTGGAAGGGGAAGAACTCTGTCCGGATCTCCCGGCACTCGAGACGATACCCGTCATCCTGATTTCAACAGGCCCAAAGGACATGCTGGACAGGGCGGCCACTTTTTCCTGGCTCCGGAAGCATGGCGTTTCCGTAAAAGGAATCAACACAAGCTCCTGTACCGGTTACGTTTTTAAAGGCAGCCCTCTTCCTCTTGAGTCATTTGACCTGAGTCTTCCCGTTGCAGCCCCGCTTCTTCTCATCAATGAGATCCCTGTATCTGACAGGATCACTGACCGAGAAATACTGACGAAGGCCATCCAGGCAGGACACCAGGCAGCCGCAGAAGGAAGAGCCTATCACCCTGCTGCCAACAGGCGCATCGATGAACTTACAAATGGGTATTCTTCCATAATTCAGCTGGCTTCTCTGATTGAAAATGCACGTGCTGCCAAAAAGCTTCCTTAAAATGTAAAAAGGCAAAACTGACACAGGGCCATACCGCTCTTCAGACCTTACAGCGGTATGGCCCTCTTCTGTTATCACACTGTTTTCACCGGCACCTTGATCTTCACTACATAATCCTCCTCCCCGGCTCCCGCAATGTAGCTGATCATATCGTACACATAGCAGTCCCCCGCGATTTTCAAACTTTCTCTCTCTATGAATTTCATCAGCTTCTCAATACTTTTTCCAAATGAATTGTAGGGTCCTTTATGCATGACGGATGCGAAAGTCCCTGCAGGCTTTCTCCTCACATCCTCTCTTTTGCACCATTCATCTGCCCATATATTTTCCGGTATCTTTGTAAAGAGAAAGCTTTCTTTCATCTCCTTCTTCTCCAGCGTTTCCCGCAAAATGATGGATCCCACAAAGGCGTGATTTCGGATGCTGCAAGCCTCACATTTCCGGATATGCTCGCCCAAAAGTCTGGCCGGAGCGTTGCTGCTGTCCCACTCCCTGTACCCAAAATCAGTAACCAGCAGATGCTCTTCCCCGTCCCGCTCTGTCCGGGGTACACCGTACCGGGCATCCAGCGCCTCCTCCGTGATCTGCACCAGCTCCTGCATAAAGCCTGAGAGCTCCTCCAGCTTCTTTTGCTCTTCTTTGATCCTGCGCTGCTTTTCCCTGAACATCTCCAGGAAATATCCCGTGTCAAAATTGCGAATACATTTCCGTATATCCTCCAGGGAACTGCCGGTGTATTTCATAGTCTGGATCAGATCAAAGTCATAGAACTGAACGGCCGTATAGTACCGATAGCCATTGTTTCCCACACGGTCGGGCTTCAATATACCAATCCTGTCGTAATGGAAAAGCGTCTCTTTTGTAGTGCCGCACAGAGACGCAAACTGTCCCGTTGTCAGAAGCTGTTCTGTATTCATCCTCAGATACTCCTCTCCGTTTTCTCTTGACTATTGTGTTACCCTATAGTTTACCATTCCTTGTTGAGGAGAACAACCATCTATGAAAACAGATACGCATACTACATTGAAGACAGATACTCATACTGCCGGCGTACAGGACAGCCATAACCGGATGTTTGACGGGATGTCTCCCACCAGACTCTTCTTCCGGTGCGCCATCCCCAACATGATCAGTATGGCTGTGGTATCGCTGTACACCATCGCTGACGGGATCTTTGTGGGCTACTACATCGGCGCTGAGGCGCTGGCTGCCATCAATCTGGTTATGCCTCTGATCATGATGAGCTTTGCCTTCTCGGACATGGTAGCCGTTGGTTCTTCTGTCCAGATTGCCATCTGGCTTGGAAAAAAGGACGGAAAAATGGCAGGGCGCATCTTTTCCACTGCCTGCCTTCTGATCCTCATCTCTGCTCTTATAATGGGGACACTGGCCTGGCTGTTTTCCTACCCGCTTGTGCAGCTGCTGGGGGCCACCGGGGAAGTGGCTGACCTGGCAGTGAAGTACATGCGTGTCTATGCGGCCTTCTCCGTCCTTATCATGCACTTTTTCGCCGTGGACAATTACCTGCGGATCTGTGGGAGGGTCCACTACAGCATGGCTATGAACGTGGGCATGTCGCTGGCAAATATTGTGCTGGACTGGCTTTTCATCGGCGTCTTCGGCTGGGGGATCGAAGCTGCCGCCCTGGCCTCCTGTCTCAGCCTGATGTGCGGAAACATCATCTGCTTTCTCCCGTTTTTCGCGGGAAAGCTGCCACTTTGCTTCACGCGGGAATGGGTCGGGCTCAGGCTGGTAGGAAATATCGTGGCCAACGGAAGCTCAGAGTTCTTCAACAATATCTCCGGCTCTGTGTGCATGATCATCTTCAACGCCGCCCTCCTGTCTGTCGGGGGATACATGGCAGTGGCGGCCTTCAGCATTATCATGTACGTGGACAGCGTAGTAAAGGCATTGCTTTTTGGTATGGGCGATGCCCTGCAGCCGGCCATCAGCTACAATTACGGGGCAGGAAGCCCTGCAAGGATCTGGGCCATAGAGAGGCGGGTCCAGGCTGCCGGGCTGCTGCTGGCACTGTTGGTGCTCACTTTCATGCAGATCGGCGGAGAAGCGCTGATCGGCCTCTTCGCAAAGGGTGACGGGGAACTGCTCAGCATGAGCGTCAGGGGCATGCGGATCTTTTCCCTGTCCTACCTCTTTACATGGTGCGCCATTTTGTCCGGCTCCTTTTTCACTGCTCTGAACCGGCCTGTCTTCTCCCTTGTGACTGCCGCGGGACAGACCCTCCTGTTCCCTGTCCTCTTTCTCTGTGTCCTGCCCAGGCTTCTGGGCCTGGACGGTATCTGGCTGTCCCCGGTGCTGGCCGGGGCCGCCTCCTTTCTGATGTGCATCCTGTTTCTCCTTGACACCAGCCGGCGCCTGTCCTCCGGGCAAAGACAGCGGGCATAGAGGCTTGCGCACAGAGGCTGCTGCGATTTTGACCTTTTCAAAAAAAAGCGTTATAATACATTTCGTAGCAGAGAGAAATCCACCCTGCTTACATGCGATATGTGATCTAAGGAGGTAATCAGTCATGAAAAAGAATAACAGAACATCACATACAGCTCAGGCAACCAAATCGATTGTCACAACAAAGGACACCACCAAGGCTATCGAGACAAGGGCCGGCGTCTTAAAGGACGCACCCGAGGCGCCAAAGGCCGAGCTGAAGACACAGATATTTCTCCAGTATCTCGGAACAGAGTGCAGCACTGACGATATTCTTGCAAAGGTCAAAGATATCTGGACAAAGGACATGGGAAAAAAGGCAGAGGATATGAAGACTATCAACGTGTATCTGAAGCCGGAGGAAATGGCAGCCTACTATGTGATCAACGACGAAACAACAGGAAAAATTGCTCTGTAAATTCCTTATGAAAAAGAACACTCCCGACAGATGCGCAAAAGGCGGCATCTGCCGGGAGTGTTTTTGCAGACCTATTCTTCGCTTCACAGGCCTTCTTCCCCGGAATGGAAACGCTTTACACCTCCACACCGGAAAGCCGTATCATCCTGTCGTATGTAAAATGATTGAACACAGCGATGGTCCTTCCCACTCCGATCATAGCCAGAATCGTCCCTATTCCAATCCCCACCAGATGTCCCGCAAAGACAAGGCTCACCGTGGTAGTGATGGCAATATTGGTCAGATCAAAGCAATTTTTTGTAAAGCCCACGCTTTTGCGGATACAGTCCGCTATAGCCTGTACAATGCCATCGCCCGGATTGGGAATAATGCGCATGTTCAGCGACATGGCCGCCCCGATCCCGGTCAGCACAATGGCGACCACAAGAAACAGGATCCGCAGGACCATCTGTCCCGGTGTGTCCTTCCCCTCTCCATACAGGTTGGGAATCACCGCCGAGAACACATTCAGGAACCTGGTAAACACAAGGCTCAGCGGTATCTGCAGCAGATCCATGAGCACCGTCAGCTTTCTGTCCATCCTGTTTGCATGGGCAAGGACAGCCCCCTCCTCACCGGCCGCTCTCTTGCTGCGGATCAGGTGCAGGCAGATCTGGATGACAACAAAAATGCTGTACAGGGCAAGCGTCATATTTCCAAAATTGTGTCCGGAGATGACAGAAATACTGTAAGCCACAGATATGATAGGCGATACGCCCAGGCCGGTCTTCGTATTCAGCGTAAGTCCCAGCGCCAGGACAAGAAGTCCAAGAAGATAGAAAAACACACGGAACAAGGTGCTTCTGTTGATTTTTCTCAAGTAAATCCCTCCCACTTTCTGCTCCGTTATATTATTCTAAGGATTTTTGAAAAATCTGTCAAATCCATTTCCCGGAACTTCCCGAAAAACTCTTTTTCCGGAAGAATTTCCACATTTTCACACATAGCTTTGGACGCTCACCTCATACAGATCCTCAAAGGGGATTTTTGTGTCCACAACCTTCAGCAGCCGGGCTGTGCCGTCTATCCTCGACACCATCCCCGTCACCTTCAGATATTCCCCCTCGCAAAAGTAGATGACTGTCACTATGTCATTTTTCCTGATCTGCCTGAGCGCGCGGTCCAGTTCCTCTCCCCGCTCCTCAGAGAGCTCTGCCTTGGGCACTGTGATCTTTTCCTTTTTTCTGAGCGCCTCCTCATAGCCCTTCAGGGCTGCGAAGGGCATAAACTGCTTTGCTCTGTCCTGGCGGCTCATCCCGCCCCGCCCGTTTCTGTACGCCATTTTCGCTTTCCCCCTTCTGTAATCGGCTCCACGTTTCTCCTCCGCTCCTGTGTCCTCCGATCTGGCGGTTTCTCTCCATAGTCGTCGCCCCCTCCTGCAGATCCATGCCTCTGACAACTGCATTTTTCCCATATTTTCCCTTGATCTCCAGAAGTGCCCTCTGCATCCGCAGCTCCCGGTCCAGCTCTTCCGGATCCGTAAACAGGTCGTACTGCCTCCAGGCTTCGTCCACCACATGATTGTACGTGACACTGATCCTTCTCACCGGCGTGCGGCGGTCCACGATCCTGTCGTAAAGCCGGGCCGTGCAGGCCATGAGCTGGCGGGAAGAGCTGGTCGTCAAGGTCATGGGCTCTGTGCCGTGAGCAGCCTTTCTTTCTATCCTTCCGCTGTACCCCACATGAAGGGTCACAGAGTCTGTTACAAGCCCCTTCTCCACCAGCTCCAGGCTGAGAAGATCCGCCATCTCTCTGGCCGCCAGTCTGCCCTCCTCAAAGCTGTAGTCCCGGGGCAGCACCTGCCCGTTGGAGACAGAGCTGGATCTGGGCCTGTAGGCCTTGATATCCTCCATCGTAGTGGTCTCCCTGCCCCAGGCGTGATCGATGAGGAGCTCCGCGTCAACGCCGAACAGGCGGTAGAGCAGCCCCTCGTCCGCATGGGCCACCTCCTCCATAGTCGTCAGGCCGGACTGGGCCAGGCGCCGCTGTATCCCGCTCCCGATTCTCCAGAAGTCCGTCAGCGGCCTGTGTCGCCAGAGCTGTCTTTTGTAGCTCTCCTCGTTCAGCTCCCCCACATGCCCCTCGGAGTGCTTTGCCGTGATGTCCATGGCGATCTTGGCCAGATAGAGGTTGGTTCCTATCCCCACAGAGGCGGTGATGCCTGTGGTGTCATACACATCCTCCATAATCCTAACGCCCAGCTCCCGTCCGCTCATCCCATACATGTGCAGATACCGGGTCACATCCATGAACACCTCGTCGATGCTGTAGACATGGATGTCCTCTTTCGCAATATATTTCAGATAAATGCCGTATATCTCTGCCGAGCGGTCAATATAGAGCTGCATCCGGGGCGGCGCCATGATATAGCTGATCCCCTTGGGGATCTCAAACACTCTGCACCTGCCCGGCACTCCCAGCGCTTTCATGGCCGGGGACACAGCCAGACAGATGGTCTTGTCGGTCCTCTCAGGATCAGCCACCACCAGGTTGGTGGTCATGGGATCCAGTCCCCTCTCCCGGCACTCCACGGAAGCGTAGAAGGACTTCAGATCTATGCACACATATGTCTTCTGCTTTCTGCTGGTAACATTTTGAACAGTGTTCTCCATATGAAATCCTCCTTTTTACTTTTTCGAACATATGTTCTTTTCTTGATTATAGCAGGAGCGGGGAGGATTTTCAACTGGGGATTTTTGACAGGAAGATTTGGGTCATGGAAATCTGTACTCGGCTTTCCAATCTCCCCCAAAATTTGTACATGCAAAAAAGGACGAGGCCATTTCGTCGAAACGGCCTCGTCCTTCGGCGCAGTGTTTCCTATTCCATCCGCAGTCTCTCCACCACGCTCTGCTTCTCCAGGTTCAGGAAGCACAGGCAGGGGATGAGAACCGCCAGGATGAGGATCAGCGGGGTGCACACGCCCAGGGGAAGCAGCGTAAAGCGGAAGGTGGAAAAGTCGTCCGCCGCCGTCACAGCCCGCACGCCAATGCCCACTGCCAGGGCGCTGACAATCCAGGAGGTAAGAAGGGTCAGCCCTGCATAGTACAGTCCCTCATACACAAGCATCCGGCGGAGCTGCCGCTTCGTCATGCCCACGCTCTGGATCACGGCAAACTCCCTCTTCCTGGAGACGATGGCCGTGATCATGGAGTTGGCAAAGTTCAGCACGCCCACCAGGGCGATGATGACGCTGATGGCGTTTCCCATGACCGCGGAGGATCTGGTCTCCTCCTCGTACTGCTGCGCCATAGTCTGGCGGGAGGTGACGGGAAGCGTCCTGTCCACAGAGGCAGTGTACCCGTCCAGCAGCTCCTGCATGGCATCCACCTGGCCCTCCTTCACATTGACGTAGAGCCTGCGCATCGTGTTATCCGGATACAGCTCCCGGAAGGAGTCGGAAGGGATCACATACTCCAGCTCAAGACCTGTGTTCTCTCCCGCCTCCAGAGCCCCGTCCACGACGGAGCTATCCGGCAGCACCACTGCCATCACCTGGTAGGTCCTCCCCTCCAGCTCCACCGTCTGGCCGACAGAGGCAGCGGGCAGAGTCTTCCCTCCTTTTGCCTCCTCTTTGGAGATGGACGCAGTGGACACGGCCAGGGCATACTCTCCTGTGGCAAAGGCCTCCGGGTCAAAGGATCCTGCCAGGATGTGATCCTCGTCTGTCATCGCCTCCAGTGGAATCCCATCCAGTCCGAACAGGGTGACTATGGCCTGCTTTTCTTTGATAGAGTTCTCCGCATCCTGGGCCCCCTGGGCATCGTAGCTGGCCCAGTCAGCCAGAATGTCCTCATTGTAGTAGGCAGCCAGATTGGCGGCTGTCCCATCGTCCATCTGCCAGATAAACTGGTGGGACCAGGCGTGGCCGGTCTCCTCCACTCCGTCCGCCTGCTCCACCTGGCTTACAAGCTCCTGGTTCAGCGTGGAGCCCTGGGGATCGTAGCCTCCTGTGTAGTCCTCGCTGGAGGCGTCGGAGAGCTCAAAATCAGCGATAGTCAGGCCGGAGAGATATTTCTCCATATCAAAGGCCGCGTTCTTGGCGTAAAAGCAGCTCAGCAGCACAAGTCCCAGGGACAGGGAGCAAACCACCAGGGCCGTCCGCTTCTTGTTCCGCCCCAGGTTGGCCCAGGCCATCTCGCGGAGGGAGGCGCTGCCCCGCTTCTTTGCCGTCCTCTTCGTCTTATCCGGCGCGTCACAGGCCCGCAGCGCCTCCACAGGAGACACCTTCCCCGCAAGGCGGGCCGGGCGCAGGCAGGAGATCAGGACTGTGACCCAGGCAAAGAGGGCAGATCCAAGGAAGATCACCGGGCTTACCGAGACCACGCTCTCCCCCTCCAGCATGCCAAGGAGGGTGGGGACAAGGAGAAAACCGAGTCCCCAGCCCAGGACCAGGCCGATGGGGATGCCGATAAGGCAAAGCCTGTTTGCCTGTCCGTAGATCAGCCTGCGGAGCTGCTTTTTCGTCATACCCAGGGTCTTCAGCTTGCCGTAGAACTGCACATCCGCGGTGACGCTGATCTGGAAAATGTTGTAGATGATGAGATAGCCCGCCACAAAGACAAGGATCATCCCCAGGTACATGGGAAGGCTCTCTGAAAAGGCCGCAGCCCCCATCTCCGGCGAGTAGGCCAGGTTTACCCCGTACTCCAGCCCGGTCAGGCCTGTGTCTGCCAGGATACCATCCAAGGTCTCCTCAATGTTCCTGTCACTGTAAAGGCTCACCTGCGCCATGTGGGTACCGAGAATCTGTCCCTCTGACACCGGCCCGTCGGCGCCTCCCGTCATCTGATCCGCAAAGGCCCTGGATACCCATGCCATGCTGGCGTAGCTGGAGGCATTTCCCTCCCAGTAGCCGCAGAGGGTGAAAGTGGAGGCTGTCGTCTCCTGGCTGTTCAGATCTGTCCGCCACTCAAGAGTCACCTGCTGCCCCAGCTCATGGGGAATTCCCAGGTAATCCAGCACGGTGGTGTCCACCGCCAGCTCGTCTTCTGCCTCCGGCATCCGGCCGGCAGTGGGCCAGGCAAAGGAGTGGGCGGCGTAAGAATCGTCCCCCCAGCGGATCTCGGTCTGATATCCCTTAAGCTCTCTGTTTTCCGCCACTCCCAGCACAATGCTCTCTCCCACCTCCCTCACGTCCGGGTGGGCGCCGATCAGGGCCGCCTCCTCGCCCGTAATGCTCTTAAAGGAGGCCTGGGCATCGTAGCCTGTCTGGCGGAAGGTCATCTCCACCATATTTTTGCTCATGCTCTGGGCCAGCGTGAACAGAGTGGTGAACATGAGCGTGGTCATGAGGATGGCCAGCACAGCCACCACATTACGGCCCCTATTTTTTCTGAAAAGACGGCTACTTAGCGTCTTGATGGGTTGAAATCTTCCTCTCACAGCAAAGCACCCCCTTTACTGTGACACGATGCGGCCGTCTTCAATACGGATGACACGGTCCGCCATGCGGGCAATTTCCGGGTTGTGGGTGATCATGACGATGGTCTGGTGAAACTCCTGGCTGGTGGTCTTAAGAAGACCGATCACATCGTCGCTTGTCCTCGTGTCCAGGTTGCCTGTCGGCTCATCTGCCAGGATGATGGAGGGCTTGCTGGCCAGAGCTCTGGCAATGGCCACCCGCTGCTGCTGGCCGCCGGACAGGTTGTTCGGCAGATTGTCCAGCTTCTTCGCAAGGCCCAGAAGCTTTACGATCTCCATGATAAATTTCTTGTCCGGCCTGCGCCCGTCCAGGGAGATGGGGAGGATGATATTCTCCCACACGCTCAGCACGGGAACCAGATTGTAGTTCTGGAAAATGAAGCCGATCTGCTTCCTCCTGAAAATGGTGGCCGCCTCGCTGTCAAGCTCTGCCAGCTCCGTATCGCCGATGCGGATACTCCCCTCCGTGGGCGTATCCAGACCGCCCAGCATATTTAAAAGGGTGGACTTGCCGGAGCCGGACGTGCCGATGACGGCGGTGAATTTTCCTCGCTCGATCTCCAGGTCCACGCCGTCCAGGGCTTTGACGAGGGCCTCCCCCTTTCCGTAATATTTCTTCAGCCCTGCTGCCTTTAAGATCGCATCCATTTTTTCTACCTCCTGCTGTCTTGCTTAAAAGAGCAGCGGCGTGAAAAAGACCGCTCCTCCTTTTGTAAGAACAAGGATAGCAGACGGATGTCAAAATAAAGGTACTCCAAAGGTACAGTTTTGTAACTTTACTCTCTGTACCTCATCCTGGACACCACGCTCTCCCTCTCTGTCATACCGAGGAAGATCTGGGGCAGCAGGACAAACAAAAGGAGAATGGCCAGGCCGATGCCAAGAAGCGGCAGGGGCGAGTATTCGTAGATGACCGCCCAGTCGTTGTTGCCGATGTAGGCAAAATTGCTGTCGTAGTAGAGGGCCATCCCGTACCAGAGCACAAGAGCCGCCGCAGGAAGCGTGAAGACAAGACTCACCGCCCCCTCTATGAGTCCTTCGTACAGCACCATCCGCCGGATCTGCCTCTTCTCCATGCCAAGGCTCTGGTACAGGGCAAATTCCCTCCTCCTGGTCAACACCTTTGTCATGATCACATTCACAAATCCCAGGATGCTGATGCCAAAGAGGAGCGCTCCCGCGAACACCCCCACCGACACCGCCGATGCCACGGACTGCCGGAACTCTCCAAGCTCATCGCTTTTTCGCTCCACAGTCACTCCCTCGTCCCGGCGGATGTCGGCTGTCCTCTCCTCAAACCGGTCTGCTTTGCTGTCATCGATGTTGACCATGATCTGCCGGATATGGATCCCCGGGTACAGCTCCTGCAGCGTGTCCGCCGGCATCACATAGTTCAGCGAGAACTCTGCAGCCCTGCTGTTCCTTCCCGCCGGGATGCTGCCCCAGTCCGCCACGGCAGCCATGACCGTAAAGGTTCTGCCTCCGATCTCCACCTGGGAGCCCGCCGGCGCAGAGGATAAGCCCTCCTGGGAGGTAGCCCCCACAGAGAGCACATAGTCCCCTGTGGCAAATTTCTCCGGATCAAATTCTCCGTCCAGAATATCGTAGAACAGGACATAGTCCATCACAAGGCCCTCGGCGCCAATGAGGACGCTCCGGTACTCCCCCGTCTCCTCAAGCGCGTCAAGGCCGGCCACCCAGCCGGGCTGTCCGGACATAGACTCTTTCCTTGTCACATCTCCGTAATAGCTGTCGATGCCATTGTAAAAATCCACCACCGTCCGGCGCAGCGTCTCGTCGGCAGTCAGGTCCACCTCGTGGGTGAGAAATTCCCCGTACTCCGTAACCTCCGGGCAGGAGCGCAGCTTCTGCGCCATTTCTTCCGTGATATTGCCGGCCTGCTCGTTGTATCTCTGGTACTCCCCGCCGCAGGAGGCATCGATAAAGGAGTAATCGCTCAGATACATCTCATCCGCATAGTAGTCCTCATCGTAGCTGATATAGCGGATGTAGGCGCTCCCCAGCACGAGGGAGGCCATCAAAAGGGACAGGATCGCTGCCGCAAAGCTCCGCCAGCCTGTCCCCAGCGAGGCCAGCGCCAGCCGCCAGGCGGTGACCCGCCCTCTCCTTCTCTTCTTCTTTCCACGGTACTCCCGGTTCAGAAAGGCCTGGATCATGGCCGGCGTCCAGCCCTTCATCCGGAAGGTGGAAAAGTAGCAGCCCGCCCAGGCAGTGAAAAAGGAGAGAAGCACTGCCGCCAGGGCCGGCCACAGATGGAGAAGGCTCAGCTCCAGCCGTATACCCGTGTATCCCTCCACAATCCCCCGGGCCAGCCAGAGAAACACGCCAAATCCAAGCACCAGCCCGGCCGGAACGGCAGGGATGCAAAGGAGCAGCGCATAAGCGCTGGTAAACAGTCCCGTCTGCCCCGGCGTCATGCCCAGGGCCTTCATAGCCGCCAGAAGGGACAGACGCTCATGCAGGGATACAGTCATAATATTGTAGATGAGAAGGAAGCCCCCTGCCACCACAAAAAAGCCCGTCAGAAGATAGCTGACTGCCCTTGCGTTTGCGGTGTCCATCCTGGCGGAATTGTAGGAGAGATTCGTGGTAAAGGACACATCCCCAAGCCCCAGATCTGCCAGGATCTCCTCTGCCTGGTCATCCAGATCCTTCGGCTGCCAGAGCATGACGCCCAGGGTGACGCTCTCCTTCGCCCCGGTCTCCTCCCGAAGGCGGGACGCCTCCTCTTCAGAGATCCAGGCGCAGGACTCGGAGTGGACATTTTCCCCGGACCAGAAGCCGCAGAGGGTGAACCGGCCTGTGTGCTCTGTGCCTTCCCCGTCCCTCCATTTCAGCTGGATCACCTTTCCCGTCTCGTGGGGCAGCCCTAAGGAGTCCAGAGTCATGGTGTCCAGGGCGATCTCTCCCATCCTCTCCGGCATACGCCCCTCCTCGGGGACGGCGCTCACCGTCTCGGCATAGTCCTTATCCGCGGCGGCCAGACAGATATTCCTGTATTCCAGAAGCTCGTCCCCCAGGGTGCCCAGGCTGCGGAGCTCCACGCTGCTCTCCACACTGTCGTGTCCGCTGATCCGCTCCGCCTGGTGCTCTGTCAGCCCGGTAAACACAATGTGGCTTGTGGATCCGTACTCCAGCTGATCACTGAGAAGATAAGAGCTGTGGACACTGTCCGCCGTGAAAAAGACCAGGGTGTAAAGGAGGGTCACCAGCAGGATGGACAGGGACAAAAGAGCGGCCCGCACCCTGTCTGCCCGGATCATGCGCCGGGCCAGGCGCAGGCAGACCTTTCGGTTGTCATTGGCCAGGAGCGCCATAGCCACCCCTCCCCTCCGCAAACCTGCCGTCCTCAATGCGGACGATCCGGTCCGCCGTCTGGGCAATGTCCAGGTCATGGGTGATCATGACGATGGTCTGGCGGTATTTCCGGTTCATCATCTTCAAAAGTCCCAATACGTTCTGGCCGGACTTTGTGTCCAGGTTGCCTGTGGGCTCGTCTGCCAGCACAAGGGCCGGCCTGGCAATGAGAGCCCTGGCGATGGCTGTCTGCTGCCGCTGTCCTCCGGACAGCTCCCCGGGCAGGGCCGACAGCCGGTCCCCAAGCCCCAGCGTCTCCACCAGCTCCTCAAAAAAGGCCCGGTCCGGCCTCTCGTTTCCCATCTCCAGGGGAAACAGGATATTTCCCTCCACCGTCAGCATGGGGATCAGGTTAAAATTCTGGTACACAAATCCCACCTTGTTCCTGCGGTACACAGCAAGCCGCGATTCCTTCAGGGTGTCAATCCTCGTCCCTTCCACCCAGATGCGCCCTTCTGTGGGCCTGTCCTGCCCTCCCAGCAGATTGAGGAACGTGGTCTTGCCGCTGCCGGAGGTGCCCACGATCATGGTAAATTTCCCCTTCTCGATCTCCAGGTCAATGCCGTCCAGCGCCTTCACAAGTCCCGCTCCCTGCCCATAATATTTTTTCAGTCCCTCTGTCTTCGCGATTACTTCCATTTCCTTTATAGTAAAATCCTTTCCCTTCACTCTCTCCTGTACCTGTCGATGCCGGAGCCTTTGTCAGCTTGGCAGGAACACGGAGAAGACGGAGCCCTTCCCCTGCTCTGACTTCACCGTAATGTAGCCCATCTCCTGCCGGATGATCTCCTGGGCCAGGTAGAGTCCAAGACCCACTCCGTCCTGCCCGGAGGCCTCCTGAGCCCGGTAAAACCGCTTAAAAATATCGTGGTAATGGTCCGGGTCAATGCCCATTCCCGTGTCCTCAATGTCGATCCTCGTGTAGATCTGCCAGGGCCGCACCCGCACGGTAATGCTTCCTCCCCGTGGCGTGTATTTCACCGCATTGTCCAGTATATTTCCAATGGCTTCCGCTGTCCATCTGGGATCGTGTCTGACCGCCACATCGCTGCCGCACTCTGTCTCCAGCGCGATCTCCTTCTTCTCCGCCCCGGCCCATACAAGGCTGATGGCCCGGGCAATGGTGTCCGCAAGAGAGGCCTCCTCCGGCTTCAGCACAAAGGTTCCTGTCTCCAGACGGGACATCTTGATCAGGGACTGCATGAGGAAATCCAGCTTCCCGATCTGCCCCTCCATAGTTTCCAGAAACTGCTGCCGCTTCTCCTCCGGCAGGTCGTGCTCCTTTAAAATACCCGCGAACATCCGGATATTCGCCATAGGCGTTTTGACCTGATGGGAGATATCACTGACCAGCTCCTGAATCGTCTGCTTATCCCTCTGGCTCTCCCTTCTGGCTTCCCTGGCAATGTCGTAAAACTGCAGGATCTTTCCCTGCACCTTTGCTGTCAGGCTGTCCTCATAGATCTGAGGCCATCTGTCCGGCTCCCCGGCGATGAGACTGTCCAGGATGTCGCAGAGAGAGTCGGCAAAATCCGCCACCTGCCGCCGTACCCAGGCACGCCACCAGGCGGCCAGGAGAAAGAGGCCGGCGCAGATCCCAAGGAGCCCATACCGCACCTCCCGGCGGGGGACATACTCCCACAAAAGCCATGCCATAGCTCCGACCAAAACAATGGCTCCAAGAAATGGCAGCGCCTCCCGAAGCCTTCTCCTCTTCTCTCTCATCTATCTCCCCCCTGTCCAGATATAGCCCATGCCCCGGACCGTCTTGATGTAAGTGTGCTCCCCGTCCTCGATCTTGGCCCGCAGACGGTTCATGGTGACGGTCAGCGTGTGATCATCAATATAATTTCCCTCGCTGTCCCACAGCTTGCCCAGAAGGGTCTGCCTGGTGAGCACATTTCCCCCGTTCTCCGTCAGCGTCCGCAGCAGCTTGTACTCGTTGGGGGTGATGGCGATCTGCTCCTGTCCCCTCCTGGCTGTCAGAGCGGCAAAATCCAGACACAGAAAGCCGTCCTCCCACCGGTCCTTCAGGGCAGTCTCCCGCCCCCCGGCGTGCCGCAGTGCCGCCTCCACTCTCTTGAGGAGGATTTTCATACTGAAGGGCTTTGTCACATAGTCGTCCGCTCCCAGGTCAAAGCCTGCCACCACGTCCTCCTCCAGGTCATTGGCCGTGAGGAAGATGACGGGCAGGCCGGGATCCCTCTCCTTCAGCTCCCGGCAAAGGTCAAACCCGCTGCCGTCGGGCAGGTTGACGTCCAGGATAACCAGGTCAAAATCGTCCTCCCCGGCAAGCTGCCGGGCTTTCTTTATATTGTAGGCGGCCACGGTGAGATAGCCGTTCATATCCAGTTCAAAGCAAAGGCCTGCGCTCAGCGTCAGGTCGTCCTCCACTACCATGATCCTTCCCGCGCTCATGTCTTACATTCTCCTTGTCCATAAAATCATACATAAAATCGCGCAGCCGGCCCTTTCGGCGCCGACATCACCATTATATTTCAGCAGGCCCCAAAGGACAAGAGAAAGCTCTCGCTGCCGGGAACTTTTTCATTTGCAATCCCGGGAATATATTGTACAATATCTGTGAAAGCTTAATGCGGGGAGGGCCTTCGATATGCAGGACACATGGGAAAAGAGGAGAAAAAGGATTTTTGAGATCATAGAGGTGGGGACAGAGTACGACTATGTCAGCCGCATCTATGATTTTTTCAACGCCTTCTGCATCATTCTCAATCTGGTGGCCAGTATGGTCTACACCTTTGACGAGTACCGGGCTGCCTACGGCGGCATCCTGATGGTCATAGAGCAGGCCACTGTGGCCATGTTCCTGCTGGACTACCTCCTGCGGATCTGGACGGCAAAATATCTGTATCCGGGCAGTACACAGCCCAGGGCTGTCTCCAAATACATGACCTCCTTCACCGGGATCGTGGATCTTTTGTCCTTCCTGCCCCAGTATCTTCCCTTCTTTTTCCCGGCAGGGGCTATCGCCTTCCGCATGTTCCGGATCATCCGCATTTTCCGTCTGTTCCGCATCAACGCCTACTACGACTCCCTGAACGTGATCACGGAGGTCATTGTGAGCAAAAAGCAGCAGCTTTTCTCCTCAGTCTTCATCATCCTCATGCTGATGCTGGCCTCCAGCCTGTGCATGTACAGTCTGGAGCATGAAGCCCAGCCGGAGGTGTTTTCCAACGCCTTCTCCGGCATCTGGTGGGCCGCGTCCACGCTTCTCACCGTGGGCTACGGGGACATTTACCCCATTACAGTGCTGGGGAAGATGTTCGGCATCTTTATCGCCTTTCTGGGCGTGGGTATTGTGGCCATCCCCACAGGTATCATCTCCGCCGGATTCGTGGATCAGTACTCCCGCATCAAGAGGATGAGCGAGTACGGCCAGGCGGCAGCTATCCATTTCATACAGATCCACCTGACAGAGCAGGACAAGTGGGCCGGAAAGACCATCTCCCAGCTCCACCTGCCGGCCCGGGTCATCGTAGCCGCCATACAGCGGGATCACCGGATCATCGTCCCCCGGGGCAGCATGATGCTGAAGGCCGGAGACGACATGGTTCTCGGCGCCGAGTCCTTCCACAACAACCAGGGTGAGCGCATCCAGCTCAAGGAAATGGTACTCCAGAAAAACCATCCCTGGATCGGCCAGCGCATCCAGGAGTTGGACATCTCGAGGAAATCTATCATCGTCCTCGTCAAGAGAAAGGGCCGCACCCTGATTCCCAACGGGAACATGATCCTCCGGGAGCAGGACATGGTCATCTTCTACTCCCAGATACACATGGCCAGCGCTACGCAGATAGAGGTGTAGCTCTCCCGCAGGGAAACAGCAGGCAAAAGATATTGATAGATTTTTTTAATTTATAATTGACAAAACGTGTGCAAATATGATATAAATATCTAGTGACCGATTTAAGTCGGAAGCAGGTACAGGGGATTGGTCAAATGGTATGACAGGAGTCTCCAAAACTCTTAGCGGGAGTTCGATTCTCTCATCCCCTGCTTTTGAAAAGCCTTGGGAACGGCGTAAAAGCGTTGTTTCTCAGGGCTTTTATCTTTACCAAAAATTCACGATACAACTATTAATTCTTAGTCTTTATCAACATGTACAGAAATCCTGATGGAGAAAACAAAAATGCCCATATTACTTGATCATCAATTGCAGGAACAGATACCGCATGATATCTCAGCTTTTCCCATTGCATTTTATTGCGATGAGCTTGCCGCCCTGCCAGACCGTGCGGGACCTATTCACTGGCATCCCTACTTTGAGATTGCCACAGCGCAAAGTGGTGTCCTTGACTATCAAGTGGGACAAACCCATACGATTCTGGAGCCGGGGGACAGCATCTTCGTCAACCAAAATGTGCTCCACGGAATCCGACAGCTGTCCGGCGCAGAGCCGGATCACCTTCCGATCATTGTTTTTTCCGCCACAGTGGTTGCCCCGGAGAACAGCTCTGTCTACCAGAAATATATCCAGCCGATTCTTGCGTGTAACTCTCTGCCCTTTGTTGTGTTCCGACACGACAGCAGTCTGTGGAAAGAGGTCCACAGGTGGATCCGCGCTACGTATCACGCCATACGGGAACATTCCGATTGTTACGAGCTGGAGGTTCAGCGCAATATCTCATGCATATTGGAGGCAGTCTTTCGCAATTTTGACTCTCTGCCAAAATCCGAAGCGTCACGGATACAGATGAACGCCCAGATACGGCTGCAGAAAATGCTGTCATATATTTACAAAAATTACGACCAAACGGTCACTCTGACAGACATTGCCGACGCCGCCAATATCAGCCGCAGCGAAGCGGGACGTTGTTTCCAGTCCTTTCTGGGGTGTTCTCCGGTGGAGGCGCTCATTCAGTACCGCCTTCAAACAGCGCAGCGTTTGCTGCGGGAAACCACACTGACTCTGCAGGAGATCAGTTTTGCCTGCGGATTTCATTCTGTCAATTACTTCAGTCGTCAATTCCGCAAAAGATACGGATATTCACCCGGTAAAAAACGCCAGCGGAAATGAAGTTTGGGTAAATAATGCTTCTATTTGACGCTATAGTGCCTTTGACTTTGAAGATTTTGATTATATAATACGCTTAAATTCGAGTGTGAAAGGAGATCCACTATGAAATTTAAGTGGTTAAACAAAAGCCGGATCGAACAGAGGAAGGGCCGGAACTGTTGGGCAAAATGTTGTTTTGAACTTACCGATTTTAGTACGCATGCTGTGGCAAGTGTAGTGACAAAGGGGAATTCCGATGATGCCAACGGATGCAATCTGGAAGGCAACACTGCCTGGCTGCGAGTTTGTCGGGTGGGCAACAATTTCGCGTTTCACTACTCTGTAGATGGTGTCAATTTTTATATGATACGATATTTTCATCTCCCTGCGGATCCCGCCATCAAAGTGGGACTCCTGGCACAGGCTCCGATAGGCGACGGCGGCGTCCGGGTGTATGAAAATCTCAGCATTGAGAAAAAAACAGTAAAAAACATTCGGGCAGGTAAGTAATATGGCTGAAACCAGAAAGTATCAAAAAACACTGACAGCCTGCTATCTGGGATTTGTCACCCAGGCCATAGCCGCCAATTTCGCCCCCCTTCTGTTTCTTACTTTCCAAAATACCTATGGGATCTCGTTGAAAAAGATTTCCCTGATCCCCGTTGTATTTTATCTCACCCAGCTGCTGGTTGACCTTGGAGCGAGCAGGTTTGCGGACAAAATTGGTTATCGCATCTGTGTGGTGACATCCCAGGCAGTTTCAGCAGCGGGGCTTGTGCTGCTGGCGGTTCTCCCTGAAGTACTCCCTGTGCCATTTCCGGGGATCCTCATCGCAGTGATGTTTTACGCCATCGGCAGCGGTCTTGTGGAGGTACTGGTAAGCCCTATCGTAGAGGCCTGCCCCTTCGAAAACAAGGACGGCAGGATGAGTTTACTGCACTCTTTTTACTGTTGGGGTGCGGTGGCCGTAATCCTGGGTTCCACTCTCTTTTTTGCAGTGTTTGGCACTGAGAACTGGAGGATACTCACGCTGATCTGGGCACTTGTACCGCTGGTAAATGTCTTTCAGTTCCTCGCATGTCCCATGGAGCGTCTGGTCGAAGAAGGCGAGAGTTTGCCTCTTCGCAGGCTGCTCCGACTGCCGCTATTGTGGATGATGATTTTACTGATGATCTGTTCCGGCGCATCCGAGGCGGCCATGGCGCAGTGGGCATCCGCCTTTACAGAGGCAGGGCTCGGCGTCTCTAAAACAGTTGGGGATTTGGCTGGCCCCTGTCTATTTGCTGTTTTCATGGGTATCTCCCGTATGCTGTATGGAAAAATGAGCGGGAACCTGAACCTGACAAAAACCATGCTGCTGAGCGGCTTGCTGTGCGTGTCTTGCTATCTGCTGGCCTCTCTTTCCCCCGTGCCGCTTCTTGGCCTGACAGGGTGCGCTCTTTGCGGTTTCAGCGTAGGCATTATGTGGCCAGGCACGATCAGCCTTTCTTCCCAAAAGTGTCCGCAAGGCGGCACCGCTATGTTCGCTTTTTTGGCATTAGCAGGAGATTTTGGCGGAACAATAAGCCCGGCAATGGTAGGGAGTCTCTCGGAACTGGCTGACGGCAATCTGAAAGCGGGACTGCTGGCCGCTACAATCTTTCCGATTCTTCTAGTGATTGGCTTGCTTACCGTGAACCGAAGGATGAAGGGTTCCATTTGAAGGCAACCGGATGGTACAGAGAAAGCCGGAAGCGCTCATTCACAGCGCTTCCGGCCTTTTTCCCGCTGAAAGATATAAAATCTCCTCCGTCATACGCAGCCCGCCTCTCTCATATAATGAAGAGACAACTGTAAGAGCAAGGATACGTCCCTATGTACCGCAAAATAAAACCACTCCCCTGCCTCCGGGTCACACTTCTCCTGGCCGCCGCCTTTCTCCTCGGCCGCACCGCCGCCCAGGTGACCTCCTTTGTCTCCTCCTCCCACTCTGACCGGATCCAGTCCTCCGCGGAGGGGAACTGGGGCCTTGGCTTCCAGGAGGAGGGCCAGCCCCCTGTGGGAAACGCCACCTCCCAGGAGCTGGCGCAGTACGACGCCTACTATCTGGGCGACACAGATAAAAAGCGGATCTACCTGACCTTTGACGCAGGCTATGAGAACGGCAACACGGAGCCCATCCTGGATGCACTGAAAAAGCACGAGGCCCCCGCCGCCTTTTTTGTGGTGGGCAATTTTATCTCTGAGAACCCGGACCTGATCCGCCGGATGGAGGAGGAAGGACACATTGTAGGCAACCACACCTCCACCCACCCCGATATGTCCCGGATCTCCACTCTGGAGACCTTCCGGGAAGAGCTGGAGGGTGTGGAAGCTTCCTATAAAGAGATCACAGGAAAGGAGATGACAAAGCTTTACCGCCCGCCCCAGGGGAAGTACAATGTGGAAAATCTGAAGATGGCCAAAGAGCTGGGCTACCACACCTTCTTCTGGAGCCTCGCCTACGTAGACTGGTACCAGGACGACCAGCCCTCAAAGGAGGCGGCCTTTGACAAGCTGCTTGGCCGCATCCACCCGGGCGCCATCGTCCTCCTCCACAGCACCTCCTCCACCAACGGGGAGATCATGGATGAGCTTCTGGGGAAATGGGAGGACATGGGCTACTCCTTCGGCTCCCTGGAAGAGCTGGTCCAGTCAGACAGATAGCGTAAAAAGAGGCGGCCCCTCTTTTCTAGAGGATATCAATGTACTCCCCTGCCAGGGCTTTGTTCATGCTGCGCACCGCACAGAATTTACCGCACATGCTGCAGGTGTCGCTGTGGTCATCCTCCGGGCTCCTGCTGTCCCGGATCGCTTTTGCCGTCTCCGGGTCAAGGGCACATGCAAACTGGGCATCCCAGTCCAGCTTCTGCCTCGCCTCGGCCATGCGGTCGTCAATATCTCTCGCCCCCGGAACGCCTTTGGCGATGTCCGCCGCGTGAGCCGCGATCTTGGAGGCGATGATGCCCTGCTTCACATCCTCCACATTGGGCAGGGCCAGATGCTCTGCCGGCGTCACATAGCACAGGAAGGCAGCGCCGCTCATGGCTGCCACTGCGCCGCCGATGGCTGCCGTGATGTGGTCGTAGCCCGGCGCAATGTCTGTGACAAGAGGTCCGAGTACATAGAAGGGAGCCCCCATACAGATGCTTTTCTGCACCTCCATGTTGGCGGCCACCTGGTCAAGAGGCACATGTCCCGGTCCCTCTACCATGACCTGGACATTGTGGTCCCAGGCCCGCTTGGTCAGCTCTCCTAAGCGGACCAGCTCCTCGATCTGGCACACGTCTGTGGCGTCGGCCAGACAGCCGGGTCGACAGGCGTCTCCCAGGGAGATGGTCACGTCGTACTCCTCGCAGATATCCAAAATCTCGTCAAAGTACTCGTAAAACGGGTTCTCCTCCCCCGTCATGCTCATCCAGGCAAACACCAGGCTCCCACCCCGGCTCACGATGTTCATTTTTCTCTTGTGCTTCCTGATCTGCTCGATGGTCTTGCGGGTGATGCCGCAGTGGAGCGTCACAAAATCCACGCCGTCCTCCGCGTGGAGCCGGATCACATCAATAAAATCCTTTGCCGTCAGAGTGGCCAGGTCTCTCTGATAGTGGATCACACTGTCATATACGGGCACCGTCCCGATCATGACCGGGCACTCGCTTGTCAGCTTCTGCCGGAAAGGCTGCGTGTTTCCGTGGCTGGAGAGGTCCATGATGGCCTCCGCTCCCAGATTGACAGCGCTCATCACCTTCTGCATCTCTATGTCATAGTCCTTGCAGTCCCTGGACACACCCAGGTTTACATTGATCTTTGTGCGGAGCATGCTGCCCACGCCCTCCGGGTCCAGGCAGGTGTGGCGCTTGTTGGCGCAGATTGCCACCTTTCCTTCCGCCACCAGCTGCATGAGCTTTTCTACCGGCATCTTCTCCTTCTCCGCCACCCTTTTGATCTGGGGTGTCACAATGCCCTTGCGGGCTGCATCCATCTGTGTTGTGTAAGCTTCCATTTGTCCTACCTCCATTATTATTTGTCCTGTTCTTTCCGACGCCGGCTATGGAAAACGCAGGACAAAGGAACGCAAAATTCCCTTCTCCCCGTCCGGATGCCGACGCCTTCACCTCTGTATAACGCGGTGATCATCATGGCTGTATTTCCTCCTTTGCAGTACAACCAGATTTTTCTATAGCGGCAGAAGGTGGTGTCCCCGATCTGCCGCTTTTTCAGAGGGCACGCCCTCCGATAAACACATTTACCCTGCTGCCCGCAGCTGGCTCATGACTCCGCCTCTCTCCAGCACTGTGATCAGGATAAAGGCCAGTATGCTCCCCGCCACTGTAGACACGAGGAACGGTACAACGTACACGAAAAGTCCCGCAGGCTCCATCCCCATCAGAAGTTTGGCTGCCGGGTAGGCGCAAAGTCCGCCCAGGATGCCTGTCCCAAGGGCCTCTGCCACGCAGGTCGGGGCCAGCTTCTTACAGGCCGCATAGACCAGTCCGCAGCAGAGGGCTCCCACCATGCTGCCGGGAAATGCCAGAAGGCTTCCGATCCCCAGGATATTGCGCAGAAGGCTTGCCGTAAACGCAATCCCCACGCCCCATCCGGGTCCCAGCGTAACCGCGGCCAGAATGTTGACCATGTGCTGTACCGGAGCGCATTTGCTGCCTGCTATGGGAAAACTGATCAGACTTCCCACCACGGCCAGGGCTGTGAGAACTCCCGCCAGCACCAGCTTTTTCGTTGCTGTATTTTGTTTCATCAATACACAGCTCCTTTCTATATGTCCTCAGATCCAGTGGAAAGCTTTGCTGTGAAATAAAAGTTCCGCTTGCGGAACTTTCGCGCCGAGCGCAGTCGCTTTAGCGACTATTTTCTGCTTTGCGCGAGTGCGCATCCCACGGAGTGTTTTGTTTGACAGAAACAAGGTTTTCTATCAAACAAAAAGAGATGCACGAGGGCATCTCCATTTCACACACGAATACACATCCCTACGTTGGCATTATCCAAATCAGGTTGCGGGTCGAGACGATAACAGCCTCCTCTCAGCCGGCTAACGGCCAGCTCCCCGTGACACGCTTATTCAACTGTATCTGATCACTTGTCATTATAGACCTGCCGAAGGTCATTTGCAAGGATTTTCGGCTCTCTGTTTTGTCACCGCCCCATATATGAGCGCGGCTCTTCCTCCATCCTGATCCTCGGAAGGTTCCACCGGTAGTGGGAGGCCAGGCACCGTATCACCAGGACAAGCCCCGCCCCGGCGAACATGGCCGCCGTGATCCCGGTCATCCTGTAGAGGAGCGTACAGGCCACAGCCCCTGCTATAGAAGCGCAGGCATAGATGTGGCGGACAAATATGTAAGGCGGGACCCCTGCCATGATATCTCTGAGGAGTCCTCCGCCCACGCCGGTCACTGTGCCGGTAAAAATAAGGAGGAACGCATTGCCCCCATATCCCTGCTGGATGCCCGCGTTGACCCCCACCACGGTAAAGATCCCCAGCCCCACCGCGTCCATCAGGAGCATAGCCCCGTCGTACAGCCTTCCAAGTCTGCCGGTGGACCGGAAGCTGCGAAAATACATGATCCCGAAGACAAGGCAGGACACAAGGACGGCCACCGTCGCATAGACCGGGTCCCGGAACACATTGGGTGGGATGATCCCCACCGCCACGTCCCGGATGGCTCCCCCGCCGACGGCGGTGACCACTCCCAGCACGCACACGCCAAATATATCCATGGATCTGCGGATGCCCACCAGCGCCCCGGAGACCGCAAAGGCCACCGTGCCGATGATCTCCAGTATAAAGACAATGTTATCCTGCACACTCATTTTGCTCTTCCTCTCATACTCGTCATTCTCATGCGGGCATACCAGCCCAGGTCATTATAGCACAATTCCATGCCATGACAAGTCTAAAAGGAAAACTCCGATAAGCAGTCCTGTTAAGCAGCTGTCTTTGTGCCGGCCGCTCTCTCCCCGGCATCACAGCGTCACAGCTTCCAGCCTGCCGCTGTCTCCCTGGCGTTCACAAATCTCCGGTAAATGCCCTCCTCCTGCATCAGCTCCTCGTGGCGCCCCCTCTGGACAAGCTTTCCTTTATCCACCACGAGTATCTGGTCCGCATGGCGGACTGTCTTCAGCCTGTGGGCGATCATGAGGATGGTCTTCTCCTTTGTCAGGGCCTCGATGGCCTCCACCAGCTCCTTCTCATTCTCCGGGTCCACATTTGCCGTGGCCTCGTCCAGGATGATGACCGGAGCGTCCTTCATCATGGCCCGGGCGACGGACAGACGCTGCTTCTCTCCCCCGGACAAGGAGGCCCCGCCCTCGCCGATGACCGTGTCATAGCCCTCCGGCAGGGCCATGATAAAGTCGTGACAGCAGGCCTTTTTGGCGGCCTCCACCACCTTCTCCATGGGCGCCTCCTCCTGGCCGAAGCGGATGTTATTGGCGACTGTGTCCTGGAACAGGTACACGTTCTGGAACACAAAGCTGAAATTTTTCATCAGGCTGTCCATGCTGTAGTCCCGCACGTCCACGCCACCCAGCCGCACCTGCCCCTGATCCACATCCCAGAACCGGGAGATGAGGTGGCACAGGGTAGTCTTTCCGCCTCCGCTGGGCCCCACGATGGCTGTTGTGGTCCGCTCCGGGATGTGAACCGTGATCCCGTCGATGACGCGCCTCTTATCGTAGGAGAACGCAATGTCCTCCACATCGATGTCGTGACTTTTGGGCGTCAGATCCCTGCCCTCTGTGTCCATGGGCTGCAGATCCAGGATTTCCCGGGCCTTGTCCACGCTCACGTCCACGGTCCGCAGCAGGGCTGAGTAGTTGCCCGCCGAGTCCAGGCTGGAGTAGACGATAAAGGAGCATATCATCATGGAGATACACACGATCAGGTCCATTGTCCCCTCCAGATAAAACCAGATGGACAGGAGGGTCATGGCCACGCCAGTCATCTTTGTGACAAAATTCTGGGCGCACATGTAGGGGATGAAGGTCTTCTCAAGAGTGAAGTTGCAGTCCTCATTTTCGCTGATGGCCGCGTCCAGCTTCCGGCTCTGGGCGCTCGTCATATTGTAGGCCCGCACCTCCATGATGCCTTGGATATACTCCAGCAGCTTTTCCACAAGGCCTGAGTCGGCGGCAATCTTTCTCGGGGAGACCTTCTCGGATTTCCTCTGCATCCGGCTGTTGGCAAGGAAGAAAAGGAGAAGTCCCGCCAGCACCACCAGGCCGATCCGCCAGTCGTAAAAGAGCAGCATGACCGCGATGATGAGGGTGGTGAGCACGCCCTGGGTGGTGAGCATGACCACTCTTGTCGCCACGTCCCCCAGATTTTCCATGGTGTTGGTGGTGACGGAGGTAATGTATCCTATGCTGTTGTTGTTAAAATAGCCCATGGGCAGATACCGCAGATGCTCCGCGATCTCGATCCTCTTTTCCGCCGCGGTGCCGTAGCCCGCCTCACACTGGATGATAGTGTTGAAATACTTCACGATGAAGCCGCCGATAATGCTGACAAGACAGATGCCCAGGCACTGCCAGATCACCGCCACTGTCACATTCCCCCTGATGACCGCGTCCAGCATGAGCACGATAGCCGGGATTTTCAGGGCCTCAAAGAGGGCCATCAGCACACCGAAGAAGATGGACAGGTAAAATTTGCGCCGGTTCTCTCCCCCGCAGAAATCAAAAAATCTTCTCAGTATCTTAATCATGGAGCTCCCCTCCCTCCTCCTTTTCTGCAGCCCGGTCTTTGACAGACATGTGGGCCTCCCACATCTGGCTGTAGAGGCCGCCCCGGGCCAGCAGCTCCCTGTGGGTTCCCGCGGCGTCCACCCGGCCGTCCCGGATCACAAAGATCCGGTCCGCATCGCAGACAGTGGACAGGCGGTGGGCGATGACGATGAGGGTCTTCCCCTGCACCAGCCTGGCCACGGAGGCCTGTATCACCGCCTCGTTCTCCGGGTCCATGTAGGCGGATGCCTCATCCAGTATCACAATGGGCGCATCCTTCAGCATGGCCCGGGCAATGGCGATGCGCTGCCGCTCGCCGCCGGACAGATGACCGCCGCTGCCCCCTGCCACTGTGTCGTAGCCCTTTTCCAGGCCCATGATAAAGTCGTGGCATCCGCTCCTTCTGGCCACCTCCTCCACCTCCCCGTCCGTGGCGCCAGGGCGGCCCATGCGGATATTTTCCCGGATGGTGTCGTCAAAAAGGTAATTGTCCTGGGAGACGTAGGCGATCCTCCGATTGTACTCCTCCAGGGACAGGTCCCGGATATCCACGCCCCCGATCCGGACGCTCCCCTCCTTCACATCCCAGAGAGAGGCGATCAGCTTGGCGATGGTGGACTTTCCGGAGCCGGATGGTCCCACGAGGGCGGCGACACTGCCCGAGGGTATCTCCATGCTGACGCCGTGGAGCACCTCCCTGTCGTGGTAGGCAAAATGAACGTTCTCCAGCGTGACAGAGTGGTCCGCGGGCCTGGCCCTGTCCTCCTTTGGCCGGTCCAGTTCCTCCTGTGTGAGGATCTCTGTCACCTCCCCGATGATGGTCCCCATCTTTCCCAGGTCGTCTGTGTAGGACATGCAGGTGATAAGGGGCTGGATGAGCCCCACGGACAGCAGGATGATCATGATGAAATCCACCGGGGTCAGGCTGCCATTCCTGACAAAGAGTCCCCCAAAAGGCAGCACCGTCAGGGCCGTGCAGGGAATCACCACCATGCCCAGGGAGAAGGGGATATTGCACTTTCGCATCCAGTCCACGTAGCAGGCCGCCCCCTCCTTTGCCGCCGTGACGAACCGGTCGTAGGAGGTCTTCGCCTTCCCGAATGCCTTGATGACCTCGATGCCGTTGATGTATTCCACCGCTGTGTCATTTAAGGTCTTAGTCTTTGCCAGCACATTTTTGTAGTTCTCCTCGTACCCGATCATCATCATGGAGTAGAACAAAAGTCCCAGGGGCAGGGTGATAAGAGAGATGAGCGCCATCCTCCAGTCAATGGTCAGCATGTAGAGGAACACCAGCACCGGGGCCAGTATATTTCCCGTAAACTCCGGCAGCACGTGGGCCAGCGTGGTCTCAATACTGTCCGTCCTCTCCATCAGGATGTTCTTCAGCGTCCCTGACGGTCTGTCCTTCACGTACCCTAACGGGACCCGGGACAGCTTGTCGCACATCATCCTGCGCAGCTGAGCCAGCACGTGAAAGGTGGCCTTGTGGGAGCAGGCTGTGGAAATGCTGTGAAAGACGACCCTGGCCGTCCAGAACACTGCCATGGCAAGGCCGGACGCCAGATAGGCCTGCCAGTTCCTGTCACCTTCCACCAGTCTGTGTATCATATCCCCCATGATAAAATAGGGAATGATCCCGCAGACCACGCCCACCGCCGCCACCGCCACGCTGACTGCGTAGAGCCCCCTGTGGGTTCCCGCAAATGTCATGACCCACCCCAGGGTAGACCTTTCCTTCTTTCTTTTTGCTTCCAAATGAAATCCCTCCTTTATTCTTACCTTCCGTCTCATCCGTGCGTTAGTTATTTCTAACCGTCTGGCAAAAGAAAAAGGGAATGCTCCCTGTTTTCTCCTCAGCGGCTTTCGCCGCCGCTCTGTGTATCCGCATCTTCACCGGCCTCCCTGGCTTCGCCCCCGTCAAAATCAACGCCCATGATCCGCATCCACCCGCCGGTGTGGAACTCCCTCAGCTGCCGTATCCGCCTGGACGCCGCCTCCTTTTCCATATCGTGGGCCACCATCTCAAACATGCCAGTAAACAGGCCGCTGGAGATCATGTGACACAGCTCCCTGTCTATCTCGGGCATGGGATGTCCTGTGGACTCCACGGCCTCGATGTAGCGGTAGGTGGCCTCCACCTCCTTCTCTGTCATCTCATGGATAAACTGTTCATAGGACGTGCCCCCGGCGGAGCAGATGAGGAGCTTGCATTCTGTGTAATGGTCATACACATAGTCCAGGATCTTCCCTATACAGTCGCCTGTCACCCTGGACATGGCGCCGGTCTGCTCACTGGCGGGCATCTCCCGGATGGCGGCAAGTCCCTGGTCAAAAAAACCCATCACTGCCCTGGCGTGGGGCCCTGCCAGAGCGTCAAAGAGAGCCTCCTTTGTGGGGTAATACCGGTAAAATGCCCCGGTGGTGACGCCCGCCTCCTTCACGATCCTGCGAAGGGAAGCCCGCTCAAAGCCCTTTTCCAGGAATTCCTCCCGGGCCGCCTCAAGGATCCTCTCCTGTGTTCCCTTCTCTTCTTCCATGGCCTTCCTCCCCTTTGTATCCTGCCTCTCCCCGTCGGAAACAGCCTCCGCTGCTGCGGCCCCTTTCACATCGGACCTTCCGGCAGAGATAACAGTGTGTGCTAACACTGTTATCAGTGTATCAGGAAATGTGTCCGGGCACAAGAGGAAGGGCTGTATATGAGATTTTTTCTCAACTGGGATAAAGGTATAAGAAAAGGCAGGCTCCTGTCCTCTGGAGCCTGCCGGCTGTTGACTGATCATTTTCACGCGATTTTGCTGTTATTTCTCTGTCTGTGTCCCCCGCAGGGTCCTGATGTGATGGATGCCGTAGAGGGCAAAGGACAAAAGCAGCATGGCCGCACAGATGCCGATCAGGAGCCGGGATACCCCCTCAGGGATATTGTACCAGAACAGGTGCAGGACCATCATGGCGTAGAGCAGCCAGGTGGTGACCTTTCCGTGCCAGTCAGCCCCGAACACGCTGCCCGTCTTCCGTATCACCAGAAGTCCGGTAATGGCCATGAAGATTTCTTTTACCACCATGATGGCAAGCGGGACTGCCATGAGGGGAAATCTGGTCAGGAGACAGGCCAGCATGGCTGCCTGGGTCAGCTTGTCCGCCACCGGGTCCAGCACCTTCCCCAGGTCGCTGGTCATATGAAAATGCCTGGCTATGAGCCCGTCCGCCGTGTCCGTCAGTCCCGATATCACCAGTACGATGCCGGTCCATATATACTCCTTCTGTACGCAGTACAGCCAGGCAAAGACCGGTATCAGGCAAAGCCGGAAAAAGGACAGGAGATTGGGAATGGTCAGTATCCTGCGGGTTGTCTCTTCATGCTTCATGGCGGGATGCTCCTTTTTATCTTGGCCTCATTGTCCATCTGCCGGACACCGCCGCCCGACAGAAAAGCCCTGAGGTCTGTCTGTGTAAAAGTATATACCAAAGTCAGCCCTCAGGCAAGGCATCCCGGAAAAATCAGGTCAGCCCCTTAATAAAGCTCCCGCACTCTACTCCTCTTCAAAGAGCACCTTCCCGTTTGTCTCAATGACTTTCTTGTACCAGTAGAAGCTGTCCTTCCTGAAGCGGTCCAGCGTGCCGCCCTCCTCCTCTTCCCGGTCCACATAGATAAAGCCGTACCGCTTCTGATATCCGTTCAGCCAGCTCAGAAGGTCGGTAAAGGACCAGGTGCAGTAGGCCAGTACCTGGCAGCCCTCCTCCACAGCTTCTCCCAGCGCCTTGATATGCTCCTTCAGATAGCAGATCCTGTACTCGTCATGTATCTGACCGTCCTCAGTCTTCTTGTCAAAGGCTCCCAGCCCGTTCTCAGAGATGACTATGGGCAGCGCATAGCGGCTCGTAATCTCTCTGCAGCAGAACTGAAGTCCCGAAGGATCGATACTCCAGTCCCAGTCTGTGGTCAGCAGATACGGGTTGGCCGGATTTTTGTAAATCCCCGGCATCCCCAGCTCCTGGGCGGAGCCCTTGACGCCGGTCGTGTTCATAGTCCCGTAGGGAGTGGCCCCGTCCATCGGATTGTACTCGCAGACGCAGCTCTGGTAATAGTTCACGCCCATAAACGTGATCTGCGCTGCCGCCTGTCTGAGAATCTCCTCATCTCCATCAGCCATGTCCGGCGCGATCCCCTTTTTCTTCAGATATGTCATCGCCGCAACAGGATAGCGCCCGTATGCATAGACATCCATCCACCAGTAGTTTTTCAGGTCATCGTAGTTGGCTTTTGCCATAGCGTTGATAGGCCTGCAGTCCAGGGCATAGGAGGGTGTGTAGGCGAAGCTTGCCCCTATCTGTCCCTTCCCGCCCATCTGCCGATAGGCCAGCACTGCCTTTGCATGAGCCATAAACGCATGATGGTTGACCTGATAGAACATTTTCTGGTCATCAAATTTGCCCGGCGGATGCTGGGCTGTCAGCCATCCCAGCGAGGTAAATATATTCTGCTCGTTCAGAGTGATCCAGTACTTCACCTTTCCGTCAAACCTGGAAAACAGCGTTTTTGCATACTGTACATAATCATCGATGATGCGGGGGCTCTCCCACCCCCGATACTCATCGACAAGGGCCTGGGGCAGATCCCAGTGGTAAATGGTCACCATAGGCTCTATGCTGTATTTCAGGCACTCGTCAATGATATCCTGGTAAAAGGCCATTCCCTCCTCGTTGACTTCCCCGGTCCCCTCAGGGAAGATCCTGGCCCAGGAGACAGAGAAACGGTATGTCTTCAGCCCCATCTCTGCCATCAGCGCAATATCTTCTTTGTACCTGTGATAGTGGTCCACTGCCACATCTCCTGTGGTGGCTTTGTAGGTCTTGCCCGGGATGCGCACAAACGCATCCCAGTTCGTCATCCCTTTTCCGCCTTCCTTCCATCCGCCTTCTATCTGATAGGCGGCAGAAGCACTCCCCCAGAGAAATCCCTTCGGAAATCCTGATGCTCTCATCTGTTCCATGTCTCTTCCTCCTTTTCTTTTCAATCAGCGTACTACCAGTATCTCATCAAGCTCCTTCACCGGCCCGGAGGCGGTGGCAGACACATCCGCAAATGCATCCGTGTTGGATACGATGACCGGAGTCGTGATGTCATATCCCGCCTTCACGATCTCATCCTTGTCAAACTCCAGGATAACTTCTCCCTTCTTGACTGTATCTCCGGAAGCCTTTTTCGGATAGAAATATTTTCCCTCCAGATTTACCGTGTCCATGCCTACATGTATCAGCAATTCCACACCGTCACTGCTGGTCATCCCGACCGCATGTCCGGTCTCAAACATCATATCTATCTTCCCGTCAAAGGGGGATGCCACTTCGCCCTTCTCCGGGATGACAGCGGCTCCTTTTCCCAGGATTCCCTGTGAAAATGTAGCGTCCTTCACCTGCTCCAGCGGAATGCACTCTCCCTGGATAGGGCTCAGGATACGGATTTCTTTTCCCTCCGGAAGGGGAGCGGCTGCAGGCTGGGCCTCTTCTGCCAGGATAGCCTCATCCTCGTCATCCTCGTCCACAATATCTTCAAAGCCGATCAGCATAGTGGCGATAAATGCCACAATGACTGTTATGACAATGGTAAGGGCCGCTATCAGAAGGCTGGCTGCTCTGTCCTCCTCCACATACTGGACGATCGTCACGATTGCCGGTGTCGCGATGCCAAAGCACTTCATCTGGAAAAAACCGCCGAAGAGTCCGCCTGCGACAGCTCCGATGCAGGCCCCCAGCATTGGCCTTTTCAGTCTCAGTGTCACACCGTAGAGAGCGGGCTCCGTAATACCTGCCACAAGTGCGGAGAATGCGGAGGAGCCGGCAACCTGTTTGAAGTCTTTGTTTTTGCTCTTTACAGATACGGCGAGAGAAGCAGCACCCTGCGCCATGTTGGAGCATAGCTCACCGATACAGATAAAGTTCTCATATCCGGTTGTTGCGATCATACCGAGCTTTATCGGGGTAAATGCGTGGTGCATGCCGGCCATGACAACAAACGGATAAATACCGGCCACCAATCCGATGGCGATAAAGCCGAGCTGGTCATGGATAAAGTATACGATATCTGACAGGACATTGCCCAGGATTGCCCCCAGAGGTCCCAGTACGATCAGGGCGATCGGTGCCTCGATCAGCACCACCAGCATGGGGCGCAGGAAGTTCTTGGTCACCACGGGCGTAATCTTATCTGCCAGCTTCTCCACATACTGCAGAGACCATACCGCAAGGATGATCGGGATGACCGAGTAGGAATAAGAAGCATAGGTAACCGGGATAAAGCCGAGGAATTTTACCACCTCTCCCGCCTCGTTTGCATTGCTCATCAAGGAAATGAAATTGGGATGGAGCATGATAAGCGCAATGCTGGCCGCATAGTACATATTTGTCCCGAATTTCTTTGATGCAGAGATGGCGATCAAAACAGGCATAAAGAAAAAGGCGCCGTCTCCTATAACGCTTAACAGGTTATAGGTATTTCCTTCTGTATCAAGCACACCTATCATTGGCAGCAGCGTCAGAAGTACCTTGATCATGGCCGCGCCGATGATCGCCGGAATGACCGGTGCCATAATACCAGAAATCGTGTCCATCAGCATGGAGACGACCCCCTTCTTTTCCTGGTTCCGGGGCGCCTTCTTCGGAGCCTCGTTTGAAAAGCTGCCGAGCTTGTTCAGCTCCGCAAAGACATTGGCCACATCATTTCCTATGATGATCTGGTACTGTCCCGCCTTCTTCATCACTCCCATAACACCTTTTGTCTTTTTCACTGCCTCGTCGTCCACAATGGACTCGTCTTTCAGCGTGAATCTCAGCCTGGTCATACAGTGTACGAGACTGATCACATTTTCTTTTCCTCCCACACGCTGCAGGATTTTCTTTGCAACACTTGCGTAATCCATATCTTCACCTCATTAGAATTGATATATGTATCCCGGAAGTCTCCGGAAAAAGAAAGACCTGGCCTTAAAGAGCGCATTTTCCCGGGAAATGCGCCCCTCAGGGCCAGGTCTTGCTTAACTGAATAATAACAAACCTGTGAACTAGCGGTGCTGTTCGTCCAGTATTCTCTTTATATGGATCAGAAGATACAGCTCCTCATCTATGCTGAGCCGGTATCCATACTGCTTTTCAATGAACCGGGCCACCTTTTCCACACCCGTGTAGGCATGCCCGTTCTGTGCCACCATTGCCTGGTATATCTCCTCCATGCTGTCCTGGTAGACCTCACCGTCCAGGACTCTGGATGAGAAGAATTTTAAATGTGTCAGAAATCTCTGATAGGACACAGAATCCTCGTCAAATTCAATCCTGAAATGTATTTTGACAATCTTGATAATGGCATTGATCAGCTCTGTCATCTTCTGCACATCCGAAACCTCGTTGCTCTCAAGCTCTGAGGATATGATATGCATGGCGATAAATCCCGCCTCGTCTTTTCCCAGGTCAAAGTCAGTCATACGCCGTATCCACTCAATGGCCTCCTGAGCTACCCTGTATTCCTGGGGATAAAATTTTCGGATCTCGTGTCGCATCAGATTCTTAAGGCTGATACCTCTCTGGTATCTCTCCACAGCAGAATTGATGTGGTCTGTCAACGTCACGTAGAGGGTATCTCTCACCTTCAGGCCTGCTTCTCTGGAAGCAGTGACTACCTTGCCGGCAATCTCCAGATATTTCTCCGATATTTCCCTCACCACCTGCTGGAGCCTGTAATTGTCCTCCGCATTCTTCAGACAGTAGATCTTCTCCACGCGGGACTTGTCCAGCTCCTCGCCCTTTTTCTTTTTAAACCCGATGCCGGCGCCGGTAATGATGATTTCCCGGCCGCACGGGTCCAGCGATACAACTGCATTTGTATTCAGAACTCTGACGATCTTCACCTGTTCCTGCCCCCTCCGGCAAGCATCCAAAACGGCTCTGCCATAAAAAAAACTGCCTATAATACTATTTATCCCAGTCAGTATTATAAACAGTCTTGCTTACCATTACGTAATAACAAACTTAATTTACTTGTATATATTAACAGCTCTCGGTCCATTTGTCTATAGCTATTTTTCTTTTCATCATATATCATAACTTCCCGCTCTTCTTTTTATGCAATATTTCCAAAATCATTCCCTCTGCCTCGGAGCCGGAAACGGCCTCCTTCTGAAACCCTGACCGCCATTCCCTTTTCGGACTTCGCATTTCTATCTCAAACATATTGTACGTCACATTCTCCTTGACATTTGCCTCTCTCTCTGTTATATTGATAATCAGATTATCGGTAATCAAATTATCAGTTGTTTTCCATGCAAAGTAAGGAGGCACGACCATGGCAGTACCCGACCATTCCATTGACCCGCGCATTATCGAGAGCGCCCGGAAAGAATTCCTGGAGAAGGGTTTTGAGAAGGCGTCCCTGAAATCCATCTGCGAGGGCGCAGGTGTCACCACCGGTGCCCTCTACAAGCGCTACAAGGGCAAGGAGGACCTGTTCAGCGCCACTGTACGGCAGACCGTGGAGGAGCTGTACTCTGTGGCGTCTCAGCGGGGGGACAGAGAGCTTTCCCTCATGTCCGACGAAGAGCTGATCAAAGCGTGGGACATGGACCACTCCGACATGATGTGGTGGTTCCGATACCTCTACGACAGGCACGATGATTTCTACCTGCTCCTTGCCTGCTCGGAGGGGACCAGGTACTCCCGCTTTGCCCACGACTGGGTGGCCCTCCTCACAAAAGCCACCAGCGCCTTCCTGGAGGAGGCGAAAAGGAGGGGGCTCTGCAGGAAGGATGTGAATCCGGATGAGCTCCACATCCTCCTGTCCGCATTCTGGACTACCATATACGAGCCCTTTATCCACCATTTTACATGGGAGCAGATCGAGGCGCACTGCCATATCGTGTGCAGGCTGTTCAACTGGCACCAGGCCCTTGGCTTCCGGACGACAGAGCCGGGGCAGGAAAGCAGCCTCTCCCCCTAGACACGCCCCTCACAGCCCCTCTCTTCGGGGAGGGCTTTCTTTTCTCTCGTAAGTTAGTTTGTTCTAACCCAGAAAGGAGGTTTAAGACATGTTTAAAAAGGTTCTGGAATATGCCGGGGAATACCGCCGGACCACCTATGCGTCCATAGCAGTCATGCTGCTGGGCGTGGTCATGAGCGTACTCCCCTATTTCTTCATCTACCGGCTCATCGCCCCGCCTCTCACCGGGGAGCTGGCAAATCCCGGTCAGTCCCTTCTGTGGGCGGCGGCCATCGCCCTGTGCGGGGTGCTCTACGCTCTGCTCTACGTGAAGGGCCTGTCCCTCTCCCACCGGGCTGCCTACAGCACGCTGCGCAATCTCCGGGTCTCCCTGCAGGGCCGCCTGGAAAAGCAGCCCCTGGGAGTCATAAAGGAGAAGGGCACAGGCACACTGAAAAAAATGTTCATCGACGACATTGACTCCATCGAGCTCCTGCTGGCCCACGCCCTGCCCGAGGGGCTGGCCAATGTGGCTGTGCCGGTCTTTGTGTTCATCGCCATGTTCTTCGTGGACTGGAAGCTGGCCCTGGATGGCGCTGTACAACAGCATCCTTCCCTGCGTGGCCCTCTTCACCCTTCCTGTGGGTGCCTTCCTTGTCCTGAAAGACTACTCCACCCTGCCGGACCTGGCCCTGGTGCTCTGCATGTCCTTCGGCACAGGCGCCCCTCTTCTCAGGGCCCTCTCCTTCCTGGCCGCCATGCCCCAGGTGAGCTACAAGATCCATGCCCTGGAGCAGCTCATGAGCGCCCTGCCCCTCGCCCAGACAGAGGCTCCCTTCTCCGGCAGGGACCACACAGTCACCTTTGACAGGGTACATTTCGCCTACAGAGAGGAGGAGGTGCTCCACGGCGTCTCCCTGACTGTGCCGGAGGGAAGCCTGACCGCCCTGGTTGGGGAGTCCGGCTCCGGGAAATCCACCCTGGCAAAGCTCCTGGTCCACTACTACGACGTGACCGGCGGAGCGATCCGCCTGGGCGGCCAGGACCTGCGGGACATGAGTCTTCAGGCTTTGAACGACCAGATTTCCTACGTGTCCCAGGAGCAGTTCCTCTTTAACACAAGCCTTCTGGAAAACATCCGCGCAGGCCGCCTGACCGCCACCGACGAGGAGGTCATGGAGGCCGCCGGGAAGGCCCAGTGCATGGAATTCCTGGACCGGCTGCCGGAGGGCATCCACACCATGGCCGGGGACGGCGGAAAGCAGCTCTCCGGCGGGGAGCGTCAGCGGATCTGCCTGGCCCGGGCCATCTTAAAGGACGCCCCTGTCATCGTCCTGGACGAGGCCACAGCCAGCGTGGACGCGGACAATGAACAGTACATCCAGGAGGCCATCAGTGAACTGTGCCGGGGCAAGACCCTGCTGGTCATCGCCCACCGGCTCCACACCATCCGGGACGCAGACCAGATCCTGGTCATCCAGGATGGCCGCATCGCCCAGCGGGGCACCCACGACCTGCTCATGGAGGAAGGCGGTCCCTACCGGGACCTTGTAAGCGCCAGGGAGCAGAGCCAGGGCTGGAACCGCAGGCCGGCTTAGAAACAAGCGGCCCAGGATCTCACCCCAGGGCCGCAGCAAGACAGGACAGGGCGCCTGGAACTTTGTTCCCGTCGCCCTGCATCCGTCCACTGCCCCCGCCGGCTTCTCGTCTGTAAACAGGATAGCAACCGGATAAAGTCAGAATTTTAATTTCTCACACAACACACTCTTCATACAGACCTCCGTCAGATTTTTCTTTCTGCTTAAGATTACATATCTAAGATCTCAGCCTTATCCCCTTCCACAAGTATGGCCTGCTCATCCGTAATGACCTTCAAATCCAGCTTGTCTCCATATGTCTCAATGATCTTCCGTGCCCCCTCCCCCATCTCTTCGTTGTCCAGGTGGGGAACCACATAGAAGTCCACCAGTCCGAGGGCGGAATAGGTTTCAAGCTCCGGGGCCTTCTCCGGGGCGTCCATAAGATCACAGTATCCGATGTCCGGGCAGGCCACGACAGCACCCGCCGACTCGCCTATGTACAGCTTGCCCTGCTCCACCTCCCGGATCAGCAGTCTGTCCGCTCCGCTCCTTTTCAGCTCCTGCAGCAGGAAAAAGGTATTGCCCCCACCCACAAAGATCAGGTCATTCTCTGTCAGACTGTGGAAAATCTTTTCCCGGGAGGCAGCGGAGACATCCAGCACGTCCACCTTAAGTCCCAGGCTTTCCAGCATTTCCGTCTCTTCCTTTATCATTCCGTTTACGATGGCCGCATCGCCGTCCGCTTCCCCTATAATCGCCGTGGGGATGTACGACACCGTTTTTCCCCCAAGGTCAGGCTCCTCTCTCTTTAAAGTCTCCAAGACCCGATGCATCATGGAGACCAGTAAAATCTTCTTCATATTCTCCCTGTGCTCCTTACATTCTTCTATTTGTCGTAATAAAACTCCGTCCATTTTCCCCGATATGACAGGCAGGGAAGGGAGGGATGCTTCGTCCCCTTCAGTGTGCCCTTTTTCAGCTCCACGGCGTCCTCCAGGTTTCTCCTGATATATTCGGGCTCAACCGGATACGGGTGATGGCAGGGGATAATCGTCTCCACCTGGTCTGCCAGGACGCACAGCTTTTTCTGGCTCTCTATGTACAGGTCCAGACTGCGATGATCCCCAAACATGAAAATCGGCCCGCCCTTCTGTACAGAGTCGCCGGGCAGAAGCAGCTTTCTCTCCCGGTCCAGAAGCGCCACGCTCCCGTATGTATGGCCCGGTATCTCGACCACCTCCAGGCAGTAGCCGCCGCACAGAAAGACATCCCCCTCCTCCAGAGGCTTCAGGGACACCCTGTCTTTTACCAGATGCCAGTCCGCCCTGTGGAGAAATCCTTCTCCAAAATCCTTCAGCCCTCCTGCATGGTCCACATCCCCGTGAGTCAGGACGACTCTCACCGGCAGGCTTGTAAGCCTTCTGACTGCCTGGTGCACCTGGCCGTCCGCAAATCCTGTGTCGATCAGAAGTGCCTCCTCCTCCCCTGTGATCAGGAACTGCCGCACCCGTCCGTCATCCAGTATATAAAAATTTTCCATAAACAGCTTTACATTTGTCATGGGCAACCCTCCTTTTACTGCTCTTTCTATACCTAATCCTGCTTATATTGTAACATTCCGCTCAAACAGCTGTCCACAAATTCACCAATGTGCCCGCTTTATTTTCCAGCGGCCCGCCCTGGAGTGCGAGACCGTGATGCTGAACATTAACTACGGGCACAGCAGGGCCCTGATGGAGAAGTGCCGCCGTCTGAAGGAGTACGCTGTCTTCGTGAACACAGTCCGGGAGAACCTGAAGCGGCCGCTCCCCCTCAGGGAGGCAGTTTCAGCGGCAGTGGATACATGCATTGAAAACAATGTGCTGAGGGATATTCTGCTGGAGCAAAAAGCGGAGGTGATCCAGAAGAAGCTGGCAAAGGGCAAATCTGTAGAGACTATTGCCGGGGAACTGGAGGTGGACACGGATACGGTGAGAAGCCTGCGGATACTCCATAAAAATCCCGATTTCTAAAAAAGGTTCTAAAAAACACAGGGCACCTGGAATGTACTTCCAAATACCCTGTGTTTTATTTACTGTGTTGTTATTTATATTTTTATTTATTCTACCATGTATCAAACAGAGAGAGCTGATTGCTCTCCGGCAGATCCCCGAAAAGTCCCAGGTCATTCATCAGGTCAATGACTGTCTTGCTGACCTTGGTCCTCTGGCGGAAATCGTCTCTGCTCAGGTATGGGCCCTGCTCAGAGGCAGCCTCCACGGCCTCGGCAGCCTTGTCACCCATTCCTTCGATACTGGAAAGGGGCGGCATCAGCTTGCCGTCCACGATCTGGAAGCGGGAGGCCTTTGCCTTGTAAATGTCAATGGGGACAAACTCAAAGCCCCTGGCGTACATCTCCTGTACAATGCGCATGTCCTTCAGGGTATCCTGCTCCTTCTTGCTCAAAGAGTCCTTCCGTCTCTCGTAATCCTTGATATAGAAATTCAGCTGCTCCTTTCCCTGGCACATGAGCTCATAGGAGAAGGCGTCCGCACGGATCCCAAAGTAGGCCGCATAGTAGGCCAGCGGATAGTTGATCTTGCAGTAGGCGATCCGGTAGGCCATCATGACATAGGCAGCTGCGTGAGCCTTGGGGAACATGTATTTGATTTTCTCGCAGGAGCCGATGTACCAGTCCGGCACACCGTGCTCTGTCATATCCTTCTTAAAGTCCGGCCACTCCTTGCATTTCCCCTTTGCCACGGTTCCCTTTCTGACGCGCTCCATGATGGTAAATGACTCCTCGCTGTCCATCCCCTTGTTGATGAGGTAGGTCATGATGTCGTCTCGGGTACAGATAGCTGTGGAAATGGTGGCCTGACCGCTCAGGATCAGATCCTGGGCATTGTTCAGCCACACGTCCGTCCCGTGGGACAGACCGGAGATACGGATCAGGTCTGAGAGGGTCTGGGGTTTGGTGTCCACCACCATCTGGATAACAAAGTCCGTTCCGAACTCCGGGATACCCAGACAGCCCACCGGGCAGCCCCCGATGTCAGAGGGCTTGATACCCAGAGCCTCGGTACTCTGGAACAGGCTCATCACACCGGGGTCGTCCAGAGGAATTTTTGTGGCATCAAACCGATTGTCCGTCTCATTGTACTCATTATCCATAGCAGGAGAGCTGATGTACTCCTCCAGCGTCTTAATCATGGTGGGATCATCGTGTCCCAGAATATCCAGCTTCAGCAGGTTGTGGTCAATGGAGTGGTAGTCGAAGTGAGTGGTCACGATGTCCGTGCTCATATCATTGGCCGGGTGCTGCACCGGGGTAAAGGAATTGATATCCTCCCCCAGGGGCAGGACAATGATACCTCCCGGGTGCTGGCCGGTGCTCCTGCGGATGCCGGTACAGCCCTGGACGATCCTGTCGATCTCGCAGGTCCGCTTTCTCTGTCCCCGCTCCTCAAAATAATTTTTCACAAATCCGAAGGCCGTCTTGTCCGCCAGGGTTCCGATGGTGCCGGCCCGGTAGGTCTGGCCGTCTCCGAAGATGACCTCCGTGTATTTGTGGGCATTGCTCTGATAGTCTCCGGAGAAGTTCAGGTCGATATCCGGCTCCTTGTTTCCCTTAAATCCGAGGAAAGTCTCAAAGGGAATGTCAAATCCGTCTTTTATGAGCATCTCCCCGCACACCGGACACTTCTTGTCCGGCATGTCCATCCCGCAGCCCCCGGCGTACCTGCGCACCTCATCGGAGGTGAAATCGCTGTAGTGACATTTGGGGCAGTAATAGTGAGGACTCAGGGGATTGACCTCCGTAATTCCCGCCATGGTGGCCACAAAGGAGGAGCCAACCGATCCACGGGAGCCTACCAGGTAGCCGTCCTCGTTGGACTTCCACACCAGCTTCTGGGCGATAATGTACATCACGGCAAAGCCGTTGGAGATGATGGAGTTCAGCTCTCTCTCCAGACGCTCCGTCACCACCTCCGGCAGATCCTCCCCGTACATCTCGTGGGCCTTGTTATAGCAGATGTCCCTCAGCATCTGATCCGAGTTGGGGATCACCGGCGGACACTTGTCCGGACGGACAGGAGCAATCTTCTCCACCCAGTCCGCGATCATGTTTGGGTTGTCGATGACCACCTCTTTTGCCTTGGCAGATCCCAGGTATTCAAACTCAGCCAGCATCTCGTCTGTTGACCGCAGATAGAGAGGAGCCTGGTTGTCAGCGTCTGAAAAGCCCTTCCCGGCCATGATGATCCGGCGGTAGACCTCATCCTCCGGATCCAGGAAATGGACGTCACAGGTTGCCACCACGGGCTTGTTGAACTTCTCCCCAAGCCGGATGATCTGCCTGTTGATCTCCTTTAAATCCTCCTCCGAGTGAACCTTGGACACTCTGTCGCTGTCGATCATAAAGGCGTTGTTCCCCAGAGGCTGGATCTCCAGGTAATCATAGTAGTCTACAATGCGGGCAATCCGCTCCTCGGACTTGTCGTCCAGAATGGCCTGGTAGAGCTCTCCGGCCTCGCAGGCGCTTCCCAGGATCAGTCCCTCCCTGTACCTGGAAAATTCGCTCTTTGGAATCCTTGGATGCCGGGCAAAATAATCCAGGTGGGACTTGGAGATCAGGGTGTAGAGGTTGGTCCTTCCAATGTCATTCCTGGCCAGGATGATGGCGTGGTAGGAGGGCATCTTCCGGACCGCGTCCGCATTGTTCTTCACGCCGAACCGGTTCAGCTCCTTCAAGGTATAAATGTCCCTCTCGGCCAGCATCTCCACAAATTTTTCAAAGATTTCCGCCGTAGCTCCCGCGTCGTCCACCGCCCGGTGATGATTTTCCAGTGAAATGTTCAGGGCCTTTGCCACAATATTCAGCTTGAATCTGGACAGGGTAGGCAGGAGCACTCTGGCCATGGCCACTGTGTCCACAGAGGTAAAATCCGGCTGGATGTCCTGATAGCGGCAGTTCTGCTCGATAAAGCTGACGTCAAAGGAGGCGTTGTGGGCCACCAGCACGCCGTCCCCCACAAATTCCAGAAATCTGGGCAGCACCTCCTCAATGGGAGGGGCGTCTAAAACCATGGTGTCCGTGATGCTGGTGAGCTGGGTGATCTTAAAGGGAATGGGGATCTGGGGATTTACAAAGGTGCTGAACCTCTCCGTTATTTCCCCCTTCTCCACCTTCACGGCCCCGATCTCAATAATCTTGTCCTTGATGGGGCTGAAGCCCGTCGTCTCCAGGTCAAAGACGATAAAGGTCCCCTGCAGGTCCTGTCCCTTCTCGTTGACCGCCACGTCGGACAGGTCGTCCACCAGATAGGCCTCCACCCCGTAGATGACCTTGAAGGGGTCGTCCTTATCCAGCGTCTCTATGTAGTGGTTGGCGTCTGTAAACGCCTGCACCACCCCGTGGTCCGTGATGGCGATGGCCTTGTGTCCCCAGTCGTGGGCCCTCTTCACAATATCCTTTACCTCGGAGACCCCGTCCATGTCGCTCATCTTTGTGTGGCAGTGGAGCTCCACCCGCTTCTCCGGGGCTGTGTCCTTCCTTGTGACCGTAAAGTCCGGGATTTTCCGGATGCCTGTGACAGAGCCGATGGTCAGCTCACCGTCAAATTTATCGATGGTGGTGACTCCCTTGATCTTCAGGAACGCCCCCATCTTGATGTCCTGGAGTATGTCCGCCAGCTGGTCATTGCGGACAAACATCTTCACCATGATGGTATCCGTGAAATCCGTCACCGCGTACATAATGATAGTCTTCTCATTGCGGATCTCTCTCGTGTCAAAGCTGATGACCTTGCCCCGGATGGTGATCTCTCCCATCTCGCTGACCACTTCCTTCAGCTCAATAGCCGCATCGTCAAAATCCCGGCCGTAAATGACATTGGGATCGTCGGATTTGCGGTAGGAAGAAAATTCCCGTTTCCGGAAGCCGCCGTTTCCCTTGGAGAAACCGCCCCGGGAGCCACCTCCCTTGAAGCCGCCCTTTGCATCTCCCTTAAGACCGCCGTTTGAGCCGCCTTTTGCGCTGCCCTTTGAGCCGGCTTTGGAGGCAACCCTCTCTCCGGATCCCTCTCCTGTCTTTTTCAGGGAGTCAGGAGCGCCCGCCGTCTCCTCTCCAAAGGCGGCGTCCTCCTCCGCGGATTTTTCCCGCAGAAGCCGCTCCTTCCTGAGGGCCTGGTTTCTCTCCACAATGGCGTCCACTTCCTGCCGCAGCTTCAGGTCATTGTACTTCAGGCTGCTCTCCTTGGGCTTCTCGTAGACCACCCGCACCTCCACAGGCACGTGGAACCGGTCGTTGAACACAGAGGTCAGAAGCTCCACTACAGAGTCTTTTTTCCCCTGCGCTACCACCGTATCCTGGAGAGTCAGGCACATAATGTTGCCGTCCTCAAATGAATAGCGGGATGTCTGAAGCATGTTCCGCTCCACCACGCTTTTTTGCTCCGCCTCCAGGAGAAGGCTGTCGTAGTACTCCCGCATCAGATTTTCCGGCGTGTACTGGGCGGAGAGCTGATAGTCCTCCCGCACCTCGATGCGGACGGGCACTCTGCCGAAAAGCTGCTCCTTGATCATCCTCTCCAGCTCGTAGATCCGCCTCTTCTTGATCAGATGCCGGCTGAAAATGTGCACGCGTATAAAATCCCTTGCGGAGTTGGAGGCCACCTTTGTCACCTCCACCTCCCCAAGGAGCATTTTCATTTCTTCATTTACCTTTAAAGTCGGAAACACTTCAAAAAACAGTTTACTCATTCCAGTGTTCAAGCTCCCATCTCAGTGTGTCCAGCAGTTCTTCTTCCTTTACCTTTTTGACAATCTCACCCTTTTTGATGAGCAGGCCTTCTCCGATGCCGCCGGCAATGCCGATATCGGCCTCCTTCGCCTCGCCTGGGCCGTTGACCACGCAGCCCATGACCGCCACCTTGATGTCGAGGGGAATGTCAGCCACCATCTGCTCCACCTTATTGGCAAGGCCGATGAGGTCGATCTTCGTCCTTCCGCAGGTGGGGCAGGAGACAACCTCAATGCCTCCCTTTCTGAGGCCAAGCGTCCGGAGGATGAGCCTGGCGCTCTTAATCTCCTCCACAGGATCCCCTGTCAGGGAGACCCGGATAGTGTCCCCGATACCCTGACTCAGGATGAGCGCAAGGCCGATGGAGGACTTGATGTTTCCGGACATAAGAGTGCCCGACTCCGTAATGCCCACGTGGAGCGGATAAGGACACTCCCTGGCGATCAGCTCATGGGCCTTCACGCACATCAGCACATCCGAGGACTTGATGCTGACCACCAGGTTGTCGTAGCCCATCCCCTCGATCATATGTACCTTGTCCAGGGCGCTCTCCACAATGCCCTCAGCCGTGACGCCGCCGTATTTTTCCACCAGCTCCTTCTCCAGGGAGCCGCTGTTGACACCCACCCGGATGGGGATCTCTCTCTCCTTCGCCTTCTCCACCACCATCCGGACCCGATCCTCTGAGCCGATATTGCCGGGGTTGATGCGGATCTTATCTGCCCCATTTTCAATGGCTGCGATGGCCAGCCTGTAGTCAAAGTGAATGTCCGCCACAAGGGGAATGTGAATATGCTTCTTGATCTCCCCAAGCGCCAGGGCCGCCTCCTGAGTGGGCACGGCGCAGCGGATGATCTCGCACCCCGCCTTCTCCAGGCGGAGGATCTGGGCCACTGTAGCCTCCACATCCTCTGTCTTCGTGTTGGTCATGGACTGGATGGCAATGGGGTGGCCGCCGCCGATCCACACATCGCCTATTCTGATCTGTTTTGTCTCATTTCGTGTCATAACCGTTCTCCTTCTTTACAAATACTGCTTTTCAAATGTAGCTCTTCTCATCAGAACAGGGCGGGGCTTCCCGCCTCCGCTTACCCGCAGAATAAAAAGGGGCCCTCTCCTTCGCCCCCGGCTCAGCCCCGGACCGTCAAAGAGGAACCCTGTGTCTGTCTGCGCCTGTGCTGCCTACTGCCGCACAAATACCATCTGCTCTCCGTACTCTCTCTCCGTGAGGGTCAGCTGACCCTGATCCACGCTGTAGGAAAAGGTGGTGGTGAGATTCGTGAGGGCCGTGCGCAGGTTCTCTTCCGTGTACTGCCCCCCGGAGCTCTCAGCCTGGCTGGCCAGTGCGCCCGGGATTTCTTTAAAGGTGATGGTCTTTTCGTCCCTGTCAAGGCTGTACTGGAGCTCCACCTCAACTGTCTGTTCTTCCACCACATCCGGCAGCGTGACCGTCATCCTCTCATTGTTCTCTATATCCAGCGCAAGCTCACTGCCCTCGCTCACCCAGTTGCCCTCCAGGGGATTGGACGTGAACATGCGGACAAGGAAGAATACCGCGATGACCACGATCAGAATGGAACTGACCGTGATCACGATCCTCCAGAGTTTACTTCTTTCAGCTTCATTATTTTTTGCGATCAGCATAGATATCGTCCTCTCATATCTCTCCCAGAGGGAGACTTTTTCCTTCTTAATAAATTATAGGTGGTTTTGGGGACAGTGTCAACGACATATCCCCCGCGTCACACCGCGTCATTTTTCGCAACATTTTGTTGAGTATCGGCACTTCACGACCGTCAGCGCCGGCAAACTGGTAAAATATGGTATCAATACAAAGGAGGAGAGAGTCATGTCATTTGCACAGAGACTGAAAACACTGCGTGCAGAGCACAATATGACCCAGAAGGAGCTTGGCCGGCGCATGAACCTTGCCCGCACCACCATCGCAGGCTATGAGACCAAAAGCCGTCAGCCCTCCCATGAGAAGCTGGCTGACATAGCCGACATCTTCGGCGTCTCTGTGGACTATCTCATCGACGGGGACGAGACACTGACTCCTGTCTCCCTGTCCCAGCATGAGCGCATCATAGACGAGAAGTTTTTCCGCCTCTACTCCCAGCTCACTGTAAAATCAAAAGAAAGCGCTCTTGACTACCTCGAGCTTCTAAAGCTCAGAGATGAAAAGCAGGCGCAGGAACGCCCATAGGGGAAAGTTCCTGACGCCTGTATTTATTTCACAAAACGCTCATAAATATACCTGTTTGCCTCCAGCTCCTGGCTGTCGTCCAGGGGCACAAGCTCTCCGGAACCGTATTTTCTCTCCAGGGCCCTGGCGATGAGCCAGTCGCAGACCTGGGGATTTTTCGGAAGAAGAGGGCCGTGCAGATAGGTGCCGATGACGTTTTTGTAGACCACGCCCTCGCATCCGCTGTTCTCCTCATTTCCATATCCGTGGAGCACCTTCCCGAAGGGGGTGTTCTCTCCGATAAACGTCCGGCCGCCGTGATTTTCAAATCCCACCACCGGTGTCTCAAAGAGGTCGCTTTTGAGGACGATATTGCCGATAAGCCGCCCCTCTCCCTGTTCCGTGTACAGGTCCACCAGATCCAGTCCCTCGATCATGCCCTCCTCGGTGCGGTAGTATTTTCCAAGAAGCTGGTAGCCGCCGCACACGGCGATGACCACTCCGTTGTCCTCCACATAGCTCTTGAAATCCTGCTGGATGTCCTTCAGCTTCCGGCAGACGATCATCTGCTCCCTGTCGGAGCCTCCGCCAAGGAGCACGATATCCAGCTTTGAGAAATCAATCTCATCGTTCAGTTCGAACTCGATCGTCTCCGCCTCGATCCCTCTCCAGATACAGCGCTGCATCAGGCAGGCAATGTTTCCCCTGTCTCCGTACAGATTGAGAAGATCCGGGTAGAGGTGGCCGATGGTTATCTTTCTTGTCTCTTTTGTCTCCCTGTTCTCCATACTGCCCGTCCCTCCTTACTTCTGTTCCTCAAGCCTTTTCAGCACATTTCTGGTGCTGAAAAGAGCGGTGTAGTTCACAAGCACATACAGGTTGCCGCAGCCCTTCTCGACACGCTCGCAGATGGCCTTCTCCACGTCCGCCTCCAGCATGGAGGGGATGTCCACATACTTGAGCCGCAGCCGCATATCCTGACACCGGATGCCGCTGACTGTGATGGAGTTCACATTCGCCTCCTTAAACCTGTCGAAATCCACATCCCACAGCCAGGACACATCGATGCCGTCCTGGGCGTTGTCGTTGATGACAATAATGACATCCTTTAGGGTCTCATCCTGCATGACCGCGGAAATATTCTGGTTAAAGCCCGCCGGGTTCTTTGCCAGGTTCAGAGTAATGTCCGTCCCCTTCACCCGGAACCGCTCCATCCTGCCGTTCTCCGGATTAAAGGCCGCCAGCATGTCATTGAAATGGGGAAGCTCCAGTCCCGACGCCCGGGCCGCCGTGTAGGCTGCCAGAATGTTGTAGACATTGTAGAATCCCCGGTAATTGGCCGTGATCCTTCTTCCCTCCACAGTGAAGGCGAGGTGATCTCCCACCTCAATATCAGAAGCGTTGTACTGGATATCCGGCCGCCTGAAATCACACTGTGTACACTGGTAGACCCCAAGCTGGCTGTAGTGATAAAACTCATAATGGAGAGGAGCGCCGCACTTCTTGCAGAAGCGTCCCTCCCTGATCTCGTGGGCACCGCTGTCATCCGTCACCTTCTCGTTGATCCCGTAAGTGATATATGGATTTCCCGCGTCCATGGCGAGGAAGGCGCTCAGAGCGTCATCCCCGTTCACGATGACCTTCATCTCCGGGGCGCTCTGCATCACTTCCTTTAGAATGTTCATGGTGATGTCGATCTCCCCGTACCGGTCCAGCTGATCCCGGAACAGATTGGTCAGAACCATGTAGTCCGGCTTAAAGTAAGGAAAGACTCTCCTTGTGGACGCCTCGTCTATCTCAATGCAGGCGCAGTCCGCATCCAGCCTGCCGGACCATCCGGCCGCCAGCACAAAGGCCGCTGCCACGCCGTTCAGCATGTTTGAGCCGGTGTGATTGCAGACCACCTTCTTTCCCTCTGCCTCCAGAGCCGCGCAGAGCATGTTGTTGGTAGTCGTCTTCCCATTGGTGCCGCAGACGATAAAGATATCCCCTCTCACCTGGGAGGCCAGCTCTCTCAGTATATCCGGGCAGACGCGAAGGGCGATCTTTCCGGCCCAGGTCACGCCCTGCCTGTGGAAAATGTGTACGCTCGCCGCCTGCGCCGCCTTTGCCGCCCAGACTGCTGCCATTCTTCGTAGCTTCATATGTTTATCCTTTTTTCTGATTTATTCTTTGTATGATATTGAGGCAAAAACCTCAACTACGATGCCTACGGATTGTTCCATGCTGCGCACTCTCACAATCCTACCCAATATTCGCATATCGTGGGATGTTCATCCCACTTTTATGCTCATATTGGGGCGGGCCCCAAGGTCTTTCACCCACTATGAGCAAGCTCATGTGGGCTTAGACCTTTTGCCCCTGGCATCTTTGTACTATTTTACCTTCTGGCCTGCCACAAGTCAACTGCCATGTCCGGTTTGCATGCCATGCCATGTCCAGTCTACATTTATTTGTTATGTTTTTCACAAATTTCTTCTGTTTTTTCCCAAAACTTTGTGTCTAATTTATATTTACTATTCTGCCCTCCCGTGTTATGATACAGACATAAACAGATAGATATTTTTTTAACGATAGGCGTCCCAGGTACGCACGCTCTCTGGTTGAACTGCCAGGAACAACCGGAGAGCAAATAAACCTTTTTTTCATACAATAGAATCCTTTAAAACGGAAAAACAGCTCCGGGCTTCCAAGCGCCAGGGGCTGTTTTTCTGTGCTCTGTATGGACCTTATCTGTGTTCTTTTTTCTATGGTTTTCCTAACCTCTGTCCTTTTCCATCATTCCCATGAGGATCTTCTCCGGCGTGATGGGCAGCTCCCTGTGCCATACGCCTGTGGCGTTGAAGATAGCGTGGGCAATAGCCGGGGAGGGAGTGTTGATGACGACCTCTCCGATGGACTTGGCGCCAAATGGGCCGGTCTCCTCATAGCTGCTCTCAAATTCCACCCGCAGCCTTCCGATATCCAGACGGCTGGGAATTTTGTACTGCATAAAGGAATTCTCCAGGATCCTTCCCTTTTTGCTGTAGGTGATGTCCTCGTAGAGGGCCATGCCGATCCCCTGGGCCAGGCCGCCCTCGGTCTGGATCCTTGTCAGATTGGGATTCATGGGCGTGCCGCAGTCCACCACGGCCACGTAATCCAGAAGCTCCACAGCCCCTGTCTCCTTGTCCACCTCCAGCTCTGCCATGCCCACCATGAGAGGCGGCGGAGATGTGGGTGAGGAGTGGGTCACTGTGACCTGGACGGGCTCCCGGTTTCCGCACATGGATTTAGTGGCGATATCTTTAAGGAGCACCTCCTTTGTCCCGTCGGCTCTGCGCACCCGGTCAGCGGCAAACTCCACCTCGTCCTTCCCGCACTCCAGCATGCCGGCGGCAATGGCGCAGATGTGGTCCTTCAGCTCCACGGCCGCCTTCTCCACCGCCTTTCCTGTCACGTACATGGTGCTGGATGCGTAGGAGCCGGAGTCGTAGGGCGAGGAGTCCGTGTCCGCCCCGTAGACGATGATATTGTCCAGGTCGCACTCCAGACACTCTGCCGCCACCTGGGCCAGGGTGGTGTCGCACCCAGTTCCCATGTCCGCTGCTCCAATGGAAAGGATGTAGAAGCCCTCGTCATTCAGCTTCAGTGTGGCCGATCCCACGTCCACACCGGAAATGCCGGAGCCCTGCATGGCCATGGCCACTCCCTTGGCCCGGATCTTTCCATTGCCCATGTCCTTTGCCAGAGGCTTCTCGTCCCAGCGGAACATCTCCTTTGCCCTCGCCATACAGCGGTCCAGAGCGCAGGCGTTCATCTTTTCATTGTAGTAAGCCATGGCTGTCTGTCCCTGGCGTACCATATTTTTCTCCCGGATCGCCACCGGATCCATGTGGAGCCTGTCCGCCAGCTCGCTGACAATGCTCTCCACCGCAAAAATACCCTGTGTGGCCCCGTAGCCCCTGTAGGCTCCGGCTGCCTGCACATTGGTATACACCACGTCATAGTTGAACCGGTAGGCTTCCATATTGCCGTTATAGAGGGGAATGGACTTGTGTCCGCTCAGTCCCACTGTTGTAGGGCCGTGCTCCCCGTAGGCCCCTGTGTTAGACAGGGTGTACACATCCAGGGCCCGGATGGTGCCGTCCTTCATGGCTCCCACCTTCACCCTGACCTCCATCTCATGGCGGGGCGAACCGGCAGTCTGGCTCTCCTGCCTGGTGTAGATCAGCTTGGCCGCCTTTCCTGTCTTCCATGTGACAAAGGCCGGAAAGACTTCTGTCACGCAGGTCTGCTTCGCCCCAAATCCGCCGCCGATACGGGGCTTTGTCACCCGCACCTTTGACTTGGGGATATCCAGGGCATTGGCCACGATCCTGCGGACGTGGAAGATGATCTGGGTGGAGCTGATAATGTGCAGCCTCCCGTAAGGATCCATGCAGGTGTAGGTCCGGAATGTCTCCATCATAGCCTGGCTGTCCGGCTTTGTGTGGTAGGTGTGCTCCAGCACAATGTCGCAGTCCTCCATGACCGCGTCCACATCTCCCTTGCTGTCCTTTGCGGAGGCGCACAGGTTCCTCTTGTTGTCCGCTCCCACAGGGCAGAGAGCCCTCCAGTTTTCCTCCGGATGAACAAGGATCTTGTTGTCCTTGGCCGTGTGGATATCCAGCACCGGCTCCAGCACTTCGTACTTGACCTTGATGAGCTTCAATGCCTTGTCCACGGCCTTCTCATTTTCCCCAGCCACGATAGCCACAGCGTCCCCCACAAAGCGGAGTCTCTGGTCCAGGATCAGCCTGTCGTAGGGGCTGGCCTCGGGGTAGGTCTGGCCAGCCATGGTAAAGCGCTTGTCAGGCACATCCCTGTAGGTGTAAATGGCCTCAATGCCGGGCACCTTCATGGCAATATCCGTGTTGATCTCCTGCACGAGGGCGTGGGCGTGAGGGCTGTGGAGCACCTTCACCACAAGACAGTCTGAGGGCGTAATGTCATCCATGTACACCGGCTTCCCTGTCACAAGGGCCATGGCGTCCTTCTTTCTCACGGAACGATTCACATATCTGTAGCTGCTTCCTGGTATCTGATCCGGCATTAGGCTTCCCCTCCCTTCGACTGGCTTTTTTTATAGTTGATGTAGGCCCGTATCCCCCGCAGCTGTCCCTCATATCCGGAACAGCGGCACAGATTTCCGGCCAGGTATTCCTTGATCTCCTCGTCCGTCGGGTCCTGGTTTTCACGGAACATGGCAATGCCGTTCATCATCAGCCCCGGGTTGCAGAAGCCGCACTGCTCCGCCCCCTCATCCGCGATAAAGGCGCCAAAGCCCTCCGCCTCCTCCTGAAGCCCTTCCAGGGTGGTCACCTTATGTCCGTCCGCCCTGGCAGCCAGAAGGCTGCAGGACAGCACCGGCCTGTCATCCACAAACACCGTGCACAGACCGCAGTTGGAGGTCTCGCAGCCCCGCTTCACACTGTAGCACCCCTGGCTGCGCAGGAAGTCGATGAGGAGCATGTCCGGGGCAATGTCCGCGGTTACTTTCTTTTCATTTAAAAGGATCTGTATCTGCATCAGTTTCTCCCCTCCTGTTCACTTTCATCCATCTGCGCAATCTGAAGAAGAGCCCGCTTTGCCAGTACCCCTGCAATAATCTTCCGGTACTGGGCGCTCCCCCGCAGATTGCTTCCCGTCTCCACAGTCTCTGACACGTAGGCTCCAAAGGCCTCCGCGCTCTCCCCCGTGATGCCGTCTGCCAGGAGCCCTCTCTCGTCCCGGAGACAGACTGCCTTCATGGGCCTTGCGCCGATGACGCAGCGGACCTCCTCCTCTGTCTGCACCACGCAGCAAGCCAGGGCCGGGAAATCTGTCTTTGTGTTCCTCTGGGAGAGATAGGCTGCCCGCATGGGCTTTTTGGGAACGATCACATAAGTCAGGATGTCATTGTCATAGGGAAGGTACGCAAACTCTTCCACAGACAGCCGGCCTCTCTTATAGAGCTCCACTTCTGCCCCCGCTGCCATCAGAAAGGTCAGCACGTCGGAAAACCCGTATCTTCCGAACACGCTGCCTCCCACAGTGGCCATGTTCCGGAACTGGACGCCCACAATGTGGCGCACGCTCTCCCGGGCCGCCCCCTGGGTCAGGGCGTTCAGGCCCTGGTGGAGCTCCACCTGGCGCAGCGTCACCATAGCGCCGATCCGGAACTCTCCCTCCGTCTCCTCGATGGTGTCCAGCCCCAGACCGGACAGGTCGATGGCTGTCCCCACATTTCTCTTCTGCATCTTCAGCCAGAGCATGCCTCCCAGGACCACATTGTTCCTCTTCTGGTTCAGCTCATAGGCCTCCTCCAGGCTGGACGCCTTTACATACTGATTGATCGTAAGCACGTCTTCTCTCCTTTTCTCTGTAAAATCCTCAATATTTTCCAAATAAATCCCGTCACATATCTATAAAGCCGATATATTATAGCATATTTCTCTTTTGTGCGGAAGGGTTCGGGACGCTTTTCCGTTTTTTTCAATAACAGTTTTATCAGGGTTTTGTCAGACCATCTCGTTTTGACAGATTTCTTCATTTCCCTCTCCATCATGCGGCAATTTGTGATAGAATGGTCGGAGTAGCAATCTTAGCGATTCAGGAGGACTTTAAAATATGATAAAAATACTATTCATTTGCCACGGCAGGATTTACTGTTCAGAATAAAAAGTCTCAAATCGTCTTAAATACTTCTATAAATAGTAGTTCTTATGTTTCATTCTCAATTTTACCAATGATTTACCAATATTTCTGGAGAGTCAGGCTTGCAAAAAATAAGCCAGAATGAGGAGATTAAAAATATGAGCGAATTGAAACCAAGAATAACAGAAAACGGAATTGATTATATCCTTGTCGGAGATTACTATATCCCAGATTTGAAGCTGCCGGAGGAACACCGTCCTATCGGAAAGTACGGACGGATGAACCGGGAATATTTAAGAGAAGTCCCCCCAGCCAGATTGAACACACTGATACTGACCGGAGAATTGTGGACATATCTTGCAGACCTGAACGAACAGGCACAGGAACGGTTAGACACTATCATGGAGCAGATGAAAGCTACCGAGGGCGTGACAGAGGAATTAAAGCGTACTTCTCAAATGGAATGGGTGCAGCATTGCAATAACATCCGTAACCGGGCAGAAGAAATTGTTCTGCATGAGATGATCTATTCATAAGGGTATGATATAGGGAAACGATATCTGAAACATGGTATCGTTTCCTGTTTTTATAAATATTTGTGTAACAGAAAATGGGTGTAAGGTTGACATTACAAGAAAAAAACATATATAATTATTGTAATGTTAACCTTACTTTTGGAGGAACTATGAAAAACAGAATAAAAGAATTGCGAGAACAGCGAGGGCTGACGCAAGAGCAATTAGGAGAACTGGTTGGAGCTTCAAGGCAGGCGATAAATGCCATAGAAACAGAAAAATTTGAACCATCTATCTGGCTTGCATATGATATTTCTAAAGTATTTGAGTGTGCCATTGAGGAGGTATTTTTATTTGATGTAAGTTTGAGAAAATCAAGCAGACAGGAGGTAAAAAGTGGCAACAAGATTTCTTCGTTATGACAGCGACCCTATATTAAGAAAAAAATGTAAAGCTGTCCTAAAAGTTGATGATAAAATCAGGCAGCTCTTAGATGATATGCTTGATACATTACATGAAACAGAAAATGGAGCTGCACTGGCAGCAAATCAGGTTGGCGTTTTGAAACGGTTGGTTGTCATTGATTTTAACGATACACGATTAAAACTTGTAAATCCGAAAATGATAAGCCAAAGCGGTGTGCAGGAATGTGTTGAGGGATGCCTTAGTTTCCCGAACCGTTTTGTAAAAACAATTCGTCCACAAAAGGTCACGATTCAGGCACTCAATGAATATGGAGAGGAAATTATAGTTGACGGAGAAGATGAAATGGCAAAATGCTTCTGCCATGAGCTGGAACATCTGGACGGTATGATTTTTTTAGATAAAGCGATTGAAGAACTTTCTGTTGTGTAGTGCAAATTGATAGATGCCGTTTCGGAAAAAGAAAAAGAGGTTTTATGAGCAAGGTTATTATGATGTGCGGCGTATGTGGTTCTGGAAAGACTACTTACGCCAAGAAAAAAGAACAGGAAGGATATATCAGACTTTCCATTGATGAAGAAATGTGGAAACTTTATGGGAGAAAGGGAATTGATTATCCGGAAGAACAATATGAAAAATTGTCAGAGCAGGTGGAGGCTGCGCTTCAAAAAAAGCTGCTGTCCCTGATTCAGCAAGGAAAAGATGTTGTGATTGATTTTAGTTTCTGGAGTAAGGAAAATCGGAATGTTTATAAAGAGCTGATCCAAAAAGCAGGCGCTGAAACGGAACTTGTCTATATGAAAGCCAGTAAGGAGCTTTTGCAAAAAAGACTATATAAAAGAAATCAGGTCTTAAATGCCAATTCGCCGTTTGTGATAACAGATGAAATATTGGAACATCATTATCACGCATTTCAGGAGCCATGCGGCGAAGGAGAAAAAGTAATTTTGCAGAAAGAGGATATTATACAGTATTCAAAAGAAGAAAGTAAAGCAATCTGGAATCAGAACGCTGAATTTTGGGATTGTGCAATGGGGGATGAATCAAATGATTTTCACAGAGAAGTTGTCCGCCCCAAAGTAACAGAGCTTCTAAATCCTGATCCAACAGATTATATTTTAGATATTGCCTGTGGGAATGGAAATTATTCTGCATATCTTGCAGAAAAAGCTGTCTCTGTTTTGGCTTTTGATTATAGTGAAAAAATGGTGGAACTGGCAAAAAAGCACCAAAAACGGTATGCTGATCACATTGAGTTTTGTGTAGCAGACGCTACGAATGAAACAAGTCTGATGGCATTAAAAAGAAATAAGCCATTTACAAAAGCAGTCTCAAACATGGCGGTCATGGATATTACAGACATTAAGCCGCTTTTTACCTCTGTTTATAAATTGCTTGAGGATAATGGAGTATTTGTATTTGCGACACAGCACCCCTGTTTTGTAACGCTTACAGAAAAATATATGACGCCGCACAGCTATTACGATATTGCGATTGAAGGACAGCCACAAAAACAATGTTATTATCATCGTTCTTTACAGGATATTTTTAATCTGTGTTTTGATACTGGTTTTGTCATAGACGGATTTTACGAAGAATGCTATTTTAATAAAGAAATCCCGGATATTATCATTGTCAGAGCCATAAAAATTGAGAGGTAGATAGTAGATTTGCTATTTCCTGTAATTGTAAAAAAACTTAAAACTATGGAGGTATCTATTTTGATTATAAGACAAGAAAGACCAGAAGATTATGATACGGTATATCATGTTGTAAAAGAAGCATTTGAAAATGCTGAATATACAGATGGAAATGAACAGAACTTAGTTGCTGCGTTAAGAAAAAGCAAATCGTTTATTCCGGAACTTTCTCTTGTTGCTGTCGAGGACGAAAAAATTGTAGGACATATTCTTTTTACAAAAGCAGTTGTTCAAGGGGTTGAGGTTCTTGTGCTTGCCCCTCTTTCTGTATTACCCGATTATCAGAACAGGGGAATCGGATTATCTTTGATGAAAGAAGGACACAGTATAGCACATAAATTGGGATATGAATATTCAGTTGTTTTGGGACATTCCAAATACTATCCAAAGGCAGGATATATTCCGGCAAGTGAGTGTGGAATAAAAGCGCCATTTGAAGTTGACGATGAAAGTTTTATGGCACTTAATCTTAACGGAAGTCAAAACAAATTAAATGGAGTTATTGAGTACGACAAGGCTTTTGGGATATGATGTAAAAAATTAGAAGTTGGGAAGGTAAAACATAGATGAATCAAGGTAGAATTATTGTAATCACAGGTTCGCCGGGAACAGGGAAAACTACAACGGCATCTGCTGTTGCAAAAGAATCAGATTTAGAAAAGTCTGTGCATATGCACACAGATGACTTTTACCATTATTTGAGTAAAGGGGCAATACCACCACATTTGCCAGAATCAAATGAGCAAAATTTGGTTGTCATTGAAGCATTTTTAGAAGCTGCGAAGCGATATGTTCGTGGTGGATATGATGTAATTGTAGATGGCATTGTAGGACCGTGGTTTTTAGAGCCGTGGCTCAACATTGTTCAAGAGCATTATGAAGTACACTATATCGTTTTAAGGGCAAGTAAAGAAGAAACTATGAAGCGAGCTATCGAACGCTCAAAGTTAGATAGAGAAACAAATGTTGAATTAGTTGAAACAATGTGGAAACAATTTTCTAATTTAGGAATCTATGAATTAAATGTTATAGATACAACTGCGCACTCAATCAAAGATACTGTTTCAGCAGTAAAAGAAAAAATCGTAAGCGGTACGGCTTTACTATTTTAGACAAAGCTGCAAAGACCGCCCGACCCGCTGCTATGAACATATCTTCCTGCTTACGAAAGAAAAGAAATACTACTATGACGCTGCGGCCATAGCCGAACCCATTTCCCCGAAAACGGCGGCGCGGTACCGCATGGGGCGCAGCGCGAACGGCAAATACGCCGCAGAAGTCCCCGGACAAGGCAAGGTACAAGGGCTGAACAAGGCAAGGAGCGGCGGCTACTACGACGACGCGCTCATGCCGACCACAAGGAACCGCCGGGACGTTTGGACTATCAACACCGTCCCCTATAAGGGCGGGCATTTTGCCGCGTTTCCCCCGAAGTTAGCGGAAACGTGCATACTGGCGGGCTGTCCGAAAGGCGGCGTTGTGCTTGACCCCTTTTTCGGGAGCGGCACGACCGGGCTTGCAGCGAAAAGCCTTAGATGCTGCAAATGGGGGATCATCGTTGTTGTGTCTGTAGGATTAGGGTGGATAGTAAAACCTACGATATACCGG